>JBBRGW010000264.1:0-6258 GCA_038223525.1 Pirellulales bacterium | reverse complement strand
CGATCCGTAAATAGTTACCTTAACCGAGTCGAGGAGCCCAGGCGTAGCTCGTCCGGTTCGAATTCCGGCAAGATTGTTTTTGAGAACGCCGAGCGCTTTGTCCATGCGGTCTTCGGTGTCCATCAAGATTTCTTCGACGCTCATAGTGTATTACTCCTGGAATAGAAAGAGACGGAAAGGTTTGCTGTGTTCAAAAAAGGTTCGTTAGGTTGCGTTGATGAGGATTCGCTCACCGGACGCCGTGCGCGGACTGATGCGGGTCCCTACTTTTTGGCCGCTAACCGCTTTGACAATGTTGCCCTCTTTCTTGAAATTGAAGATCAGGATAGGCAATTGGTGGGTTCTGCATTGAGCGATGGCGGTGGAGTCCATCACTTTGAGATTGCGTTCGATAACAGTGTCATAGTCGAGTTCGCGGTAAAGAGTCGCGTGCGGATTCTTTTCGGGATCTTCGCTGTAGACTCCGTCGACGCGCGTGGCCTTCAGGACGATATCGGCATCGAGTTCGAGCCCTCGGTTTGCAGCCGCGGTGTCGGTCGTCACGAAAGGCGCTCCGGTTCCCGCTGCGAGAATGACGATGCGTCCCTTTTCCAAATGGCGAATCGCGCGCCGCCGGATAAACGGTTCAGCGACCCCGTCCATTTTTATTGCAGACATCACGCGAGTCGTGCAACCTATATTTTCAAGCGCGTCCTGCATTGCCAATGCGTTGATTACTGTTGCGAGCATTCCCATGTAATGCGCGGTCGCTTCCTGGATCATTTCGCCGCTGGAGCCTTTGAATTGTGCTCCGCGAAGGATGTTTCCTCCGCCGACGACCACCGCAAGTTGGCAACCGAGTTCGTGGGCTTGCTTGATTTGTTTGGCGATCGCGGTCACTTCGTCCATACTGATGCCGCGCTCACCTGAGTGAGCAAGGCTCTCGCCGCTCAGCTTCAAAATAACGCGGCGGTACTGCGGACGCTGTTTTTCAGGCGAATCCTCTGGCATATTTGGCTTGGCTTTACGAGGGAATAGGAGTACGCAGGAGACTGTTTCCCGGTACCTACTTCCAATAATAACCTGAAAATGGAATAGCCACGAGCAGGGGCGATGCTTTGCGTCAGGCACTCCCTGTCAAAGTTAGCTCGTATCGCGACATTTGGTCGGACTGATGTTGAAAAACAAACAAAAAACGCGGCCTTCGTTTCGGTATGGCGAAATTAAAGGAAATAAGTCGTGCGTACTGCCCGAGACTTACGGGACTCGGGCGGTTGAACGCGTTCGTCGCACTAAGGCAGGGTCACTCTTGCCGAGAATGACCCTGCGCGGGTAGGCTACGCTGTTAAGAAAGTACTGACTCATCTTCTCACGAGCTAAGGTATGGCGAAATGAAGTTATTCGAAGGCAAGAAGGGATTGATTCTCGGGGTTGCAAACGATCGCTCGATCGCTTGGGCAATCGCACGCGAAGTGATGCAACACGGCGGCATCTGCGGTTTTTCTCACTTGCCCGATAAGCCCGAAGACGAAAAGAAGAAGAATCGAATGCGGGTTTCGAAGTGTACAGCCGAGTTCCCAAGCCAAACAGCTTTCTTGGAACCGCTCGACGTCCAAGATGACGCTCAGGTCGATGCGTTCATGAAAATGGCCGGGGAAAAAATGGGGAATATCGATTTTCTTTTGCACTCGATCGCTTTCGCGGACCGCGACGACCTTTCCAGAGACACCGTCGAAACGAGCCGCGCGGGGTTCAAACTGGCAATGGACGTCAGCGTTTATAGCCTTATCTCGGTAACCAACGCTGCGCGCCCGATCCTCAATTCAGAGGCATCTGTTCTGGCGATGACCTACTTCGGTGGCGAAAAATGCGTGCCAGGCTACAACGTGATGGGCATCTGTAAAGCAGCGCTTGACGCGACCGTTCGCTATCTCGCGTACGACATGGGTCCTAAGAATATCCGTGTCAATGCGGTTAGTGCGGGACCTCTCAAGACACTTGCCGGGGTGGCTGCTGGCGTGGGTGAAATGCAAGAGTACTACGGATACGTTGCACCCTTGGGCCGATGCGTGACGCACGATGAAGTCGGACGCTCGGGCGCTTATCTAATGAGTCCCTACAGTGGCGGCATCACCGGCGAGATTTTGCACGTCGACGCAGGCTACAACATCATGGGTAGCCCAGGACGTCTCCTGCACGAGTTTGCAAAGAAATAGACAACAAACGCTTCGAATTTCGGTCGGAACGACCGAGCTACTGTCAGCCGAAAGGAGATGTCGCGATGAATAGTTCTCGTTTATTTTCGAGTGTTGCGCTGAATCGATGTTTCGGGTTGCTCATCCTAGCGAGCTTGTTCAACTCAAACATTTACGGCCAATCCGAATCTGCCAATAGCAAGAAGAAAATAGTTCTGATTGCTGGCGAGACCGCGTTGGTCGACGTAGTCGGTCACCATGATTATCTTGCCGGATGTGCGTGCCTCGATGCATTGCTCCGGTTGACCAACAACATAGAACCAATTCAAGTCAAGAACGGCTGGCCTGACGACGAAGACGTCTTCATCAACGCCAAGGCAGTCGTCTTTTATACCGATGGCGGTGGTCTGCAAGCGTTCCTCAATTCACCGCAACGCATTGCGAAGCTTCAGTCCCTAGCCGATCAAGGTGTTGGTTTTGTAATGATCCACCAAGCAGTGGACTTTCCCGAAGCCAATGCAGAACTAGCCAAGGGATGGCTCGGTGGCGTCTACGTAAAGGGCGGCTCGGCGCGTGGGCATTGGGACAGCAATCACGTCGATTTTCCTAACCATCCGATTACCCGAGGCGTCACCCCCTGGAAAATAAACGATGGCTGGCTCAATGCGATTCAGTTCGTAGACGGGATGAAGGGGATCACGCCGCTTGTATGGTCCGGTAAAAAGTACGCCGGCACCCGAGCTGGTTTGGATGGCGATATTGTCGCCTGGGCGTTTGAGCGACCGAAGGGCGGACGCTCGTTTGCTTTTACTGGTCTCGACGCACACTCTGCTTGGTCTTTACCTGGAATGCGGCAATTGGTGCTCAATGGAGTACTTTGGAGTGCCGGATACGAAATTCCGACCGACGGCGCAGACGGCTCGATCGACGAAGCTCGCCTTGAGAGCTTACTCACCCCGAGATCCACGAAAAAGCCTGCTTCGAAGTAGCGCTAGCATGCAATTTGCTTTATGTCGATAGGTTTTTTCCGGATTGTCTGCTATCTTTAGATTCGCTCTTCGATTGCCGCATAGAGCTCTGGGCTCATGCAAAAATTCATTTTATTGGAGCGTTTCATTATGTTGCGGAAGAGATCTGGATTTACGCTGGTTGAATTATTGGTCGTGATTGCCATCATTGGTATTTTGGTTGGGTTGCTTTTGCCTGCGGTCCAGGCGGCTCGGGAAGCGGCTAGACGCATGCAGTGTTCAAACAATTTGAAGCAGTTAGGATTGGCCTCGCACAATTTCGAAAGTGCCTTCAAGTACTTTCCGCCACGACGCCACACGAAGGTCATGCCCAACTCAGCGGGTGCTCCGACAACTTACAGCTCAGATGCCTGCGTTCAGGCGATCATCCTGCCGTACATTGAGCAGAATAGTAAGCTGGGTGCTTTCAATTTGGACTACGGAGTAAACAGCGATACCCAGATTCAAACGGGTGTTGTGGTTGCGAACATTAACCTTCCAGGTAGACGAGGCGACGTGCCTTCCTATCTTTGTCCCTCGGACCCTTCCGCTGCTTTTTTTGGGACGACGGATCCAGCAGGTCGTTTGAACTACATGGCTTGTGTTGGTGGCGGCGACTTCCGAGGTGGAACGGCTATCGATGGGATCTTTGCGTCACCCGATCCTGCAACCGGGCAACTGTTGAAGGGGCCGACCCATGGATCGATTGCCGATGGGACAAGCAATACTGCGATGTTTGCCGAAGTCAAGCGAGGCACGTTCGCTTCGAATGCAACCGGAATGTTTGACCACACAACATCCTTTATCGGATCAGCGGCTTATTTGGGGATTCAGACGACGGACGGACGCACAATACCTCAATGCATGCCTAGCGGAAATACAACGACTTCGTCCTGGATTCGTTACACGGGCCATCAGTACTACCGCGCGCTTCCTTTCACGTTCATGTACACGCACACATTGCCCATCAATTGGAATCGCAAGAATCAAGACGCGACAAAACAAAATTACAGCTGTGGAAATAACAGCTATGCGGCAGCTCATATCGCTGCGTCCTCAAGCCATACGGGCGGCGTGACGGTATGCAACGCAGATGGCTCGGTCAAATTCGTTTCCGACTCAGTTGACTTTGTCACTTGGCAAGCAATCGGTAGTCGGTCGGGCAGAGAAGTTGTTCAGTCCACCGAGTAACGGAGGATGAGACCATGGGCCCGACCCTTTCGATTTCAAGACTAGCGGTGCATCAACATCAAAAGTTAGCGTAGTAAGTGAGCGGCAAGTTAATCATTAATGAAGTCCTGGCTGTTTTTTCAAGATTGATACAACAAGCAATGCATCGAATCATTTTATTGACGCTATGCGTTGGTCTCGGACTAGGATGTGGCACCAATCCAGGTGGCCCACCCGCGACTGCAAAGGAAGCCAGTGAAGCGATCGTTAAGGCTCGGGATTTGATCATCGAAGCCAGCGTTGGTGGAGTCAAATTCGAAAAAATCACCGACGTCAAACAACTGGAAAGCCAATTCCCCGATGGGGCAGAGGCAATCAAAAGCGGAGCGGTCGTTGTCGTTTGGGGCAAGCGGATTTCCGAAGGGATCATTACCCCTCCACAAATCATCGCGTACGAATCCAAAGTGCCTACCGACGGCGGTTGGATTCTTCGAGAGGACGCGAAGATATCGAAAATCACGGCGGCGGAATTTGCGGTCGAAGCTCCTAAACCTGTCGCAGGTCAGAAGTAGCCGCAATCTTCCCTAGCCAAAATCTCGGCAAGCTCGTTTTTTGAGTTTCATCGTTTGACGGGCATTGCTAGACTGAGGGGCCGTCGATTTCTGTGCCTCTCTCTGCGCAGACTCACCAATCCTCAATAGTATTCGAACGTAAAGTCTTCATTCATTTTTTGCGGAGTTCAACTGTGCGTAAAAGCCTAAGCCTGTTTATGGTTCTTGTTGCAACGAACAGTTTGTTCGCCAAGGACGCATTCGAAAAAGCCGCAACGGTCGAGGGAGTAACCGAGTACCGCTATCCCAACGGTGCCCGAGTACTATTGCTTCCCGATGCATCAAGACCGACTATTACCATCAACATGACCGTGCTCGTCGGGTCGCGCCACGAAGGTTACGGGGAAGCGGGCATGGCGCACTTGCTCGAACACTTGGTGTTCAAAGGGACACCCACTTTCCCTGAGGTGCCAAAGGCTCTTCGCGATCACGGCGCCAGCTTCAACGGCACCACCAACGTCGACCGAACGAACTACTTCGAAACACTCCCCGCGACCGATGAGAATCTCGATTTTGCCATCCATATGGAGTCGGATCGTTTGGTAAATAGCTTTATCAAACGCGAAGACTTGATGTCCGAGTTCACTGTCGTTCGCAACGAATTCGAACGGGGTGAAAACAGCCCCCAGGGTGTTCTTTCGCAACGCGTTCAAGCGGTCGCATACGAGTGGCACAATTACGGCAAAAGCACCATTGGCAATCGATCGGATATCGAAAGAGTTCCAATTAACAACCTGCAGGACTTCTATCGCAAATACTATCAACCTGACAATGTAGTGATGATTATCACAGGCAAGTTTGAGGAAGCGAAGGCATTGGAGTATACGACGAAGTACCTTGGATCCATTCCAAAGCCCCAGCGACGCCTTGACCCAACTTACACCGAAGAGCCTCCTCAAGATGGCGAGCGATCCGTCGTGCTCAGACGCGTTGGAAGCCAGGGTGCTATCAACGCTGTCTACCACATACCCGCGGCTGCTCACGCCGATTGGGCTCCCCTGTCCATCCTCGCAAGCGTTCTTTCCGAAGACAAGGTCGGTGTCTTGGACCAAGTGCTTGTGGAAACGCGACTCGCAACCAGCGTTGGCGCCTTTGCGGACAACTCGCATGACCCCGGGCTCTTTTCGTTTTCCACCGAACCGGCCGAGGGCAAGCTCGACAAGGTCAACGACTTACTCCTAAAGACAATCGATGACATTGAAAATGTCACGATCAAGTCAGAAGAGATCGAAAGGGCCAAGATCCGAGCCAAGCGACGAACCGAACAAACCCTTTCGAATGCGGCCGCAATGGCTC
>JBBRGW010000263.1:0-6266 GCA_038223525.1 Pirellulales bacterium | reverse complement strand
AGAAAATGATGAAGCCACGAAACCAACTGAGACCGCGTCTCGAACGACACGATAACTCATTTGAATAGAACGACTTATGAAATTCGACAGTGCCATTCGTGCCTGGCACCTGTCTCTATGAGTTGCCTGGCACCTGTCTCTACCTGCTGGCCATAGGGTGTCTGGCACCTATCCTTGCCAGCCACCAGCCAAGCGTTGACCCCCTACAGCCATCCCCTATTCACAACTACTGCCGCGTCCAAAGCCGGCCACATAAAGTCCGGCGACGATGTGCGACTGGTTTTGAACCCAATCCGTCGAGACTTGTGCATTATTTTCCCAGAACAGCTTAGTTGCCTTACCTTGCCAAAAAGCCTTCTTAAGGCAGTGTAGTTGCCTATAAGTCCCTTAATGGACGACTTAGTATGCGATCCAAACTCACGTCCACGAAAGTAAATCGGCCTGCTCCTTGACTCACTCAACTAGGCACGCTATCCTTCGAATCGACAATGTTAATAGAGGAGACGCAAAATCAATAAAAATAATAACAGAGCGGCTAGCTCGCACGGCGCGGTTCACATTCGTTCCCTCAAGGTCTTTTACGATGTTGTGAGGCGGAGAAGTTTTTCACAAGCGGCCAACGACCACGGGATGACCCAAAGCGCCGCAAGCCAAAGCGTTCAGCACTTGGAAGATTTTCTCTCAGTGCAATTGATTGACCGAACTAAGCGTCCATTTATTTTGACCGCCGAAGGGCAAAAGTTTTACGACGGTTTGGCCGGCGTGCTTCGCCAATTCGATTCTCTCGTGGACGAAGTGCGATTGGGTGGAGCGACTTCGGGCGAAGAGGTCATTGGGCATGTTGTGATTGCGTCCATTTACTCAATTGGATTGAGCTACATGCCGGTGTTGGAGGAGAAGTTCCATAAGAACTGTCCCGCCGCCAGCTTCGCTTATCAGCTTGCGCATCCACATGAAGTTTATCGGATGGTTGAGCAAGGTACCGTTGATTTTGGAATGGTCAGTTACCCGGACCAGAATCACCCTACTTTGCAAACGACTTTGTGGAGGCATGAACCGATGATCTTGGTCGCTTCACCGCGAAACCGACTTGCCAAGATGGGGCGGATTTCACCGGAGGCTCTTTCGCAAGGTGGATTGGTCGCGTTTGCAAGCAACCTGCGAATCCGTCAAGAGATCGACAAGGAACTGCGCAGCCTCGGAGTTACGATGCGAGTTGTCGTCGAACTCGACAATATCGATTCGGTCAAGCATGCGTCGATCATCGATAGCGGTGTTGCTTTCTTGCCAATGCTAACGGTTCAAAGCGAACTTGCTTCAGGCTCATTGAAGCGGATCGAATGCGATCGGCTGGAACTAACTCGTCCATTGGGCATTATTCAACGCCGCGAGGTCACATTGAGTCGAGCAGCGCGTAGTTTTATGGATATCGTGATGAAGAATCGTGTATGGGATCAGGAGAATGCGAAACCTTCCGAGGACGCAAAGACAAGCGAAGCCGAAACGTCTATTAGCGCTGTATAGACTCCCGCCTGCAATCGATTTCTAAGAACTCCTTCGATTGCAAAATTGAAAACATTGCGCCCAATCGAAATCAAATCCTCACTTCAAAGAAGCAATAAATTGGAATCAACCAGCATGAATGCACCATTTGGATTCCCAGAAAAGCAAGGACTCTACGATCCTGAACTCGAGAAGGATTCGTGCGGAGTTGGATTCGTCGCCAATGTCAAAGGGCGACCAAGCCATCAGATCGTTCGAGACGCTGAAACGATCCTCAAAAGTATGTACCACCGCGGTGCATGCGGCTGCGAAACCAACACAGGCGACGGTGCCGGTATTTTGTTCGGTATGCCAGACAAATTCCTTCGCCGTATCGCCTTAAGCGAATTGGGAGTGGATTTGCCCAAGAAAGGGTTATATTCCGTCGGCAATATTTTCCTTCCCAAGGATGCAGCCGAACGCGACTTGTGCAAGCAGACTTTGAACCGACTCGTCGCAAGCGAAGGCCAAAAGCTTCTAGGTTGGCGAGCCGTTCCTCAATCGCCAGACGCCGCCGATATCGGCCCAAGCGCACGAAAAGCAGAACCAGTAATTGAACAAATATTCGTGGCGGCAAAAGATGGTCTAAACAACGCTGAGTTCGAACGCCAACTCTATTTGATCCGCAAACAAGCGAGTCATATTCTTCGAAATGACAAGAAGCTCGAGCAAGCAACCCTGTTTTATGTTTGCAGCTTGTCAACTAAAACTCTCATCTACAAAGGAATGCTAACGCCATCGCAAGTGGTGCCGTATTATCCGGACCTGATGGACCCGGATTTCGAGACCCATCTGGCGATGGTGCATTCGCGATTCTCGACAAACACATTTCCGAGCTGGGACCGAGCTCAACCATTACGATTTATGAGCCACAACGGCGAAATCAATACTGTCCGCGGAAACATCAATTGGATGAAGGCCCGTCAAGGGATGGCGGCGAGTTCCGTCTTTGGCGATGATCTCAAGAAACTCTTCCCAGTCGTAGAGCCTCTCTGCAGTGATTCAGGCACCTTCGACAATGTGCTCGAGTTTTTGCTTCTCAACGGTCGGACACTGCAAGTAGCAGTCATGATGATGGTGCCGGAAGCTTGGCAAAAGCATGAAACCATGTCGCCCGGCAAGCGGGCTTTTTACGAGTTCTTCAGCTGCTTGATGGAACCGTGGGACGGGCCTGCGTCCATCGTCTTTACCGATGGGCACTTTATCGGTGCCACTCTCGACCGAAACGGTTTGCGTCCTAGCCGTTACTACATCACGACAGACGATCGTGTCATCATGGCCAGCGAGGTCGGCGTGCTTCCGGTCGATCCGGCAATCGTCAAATCCAAAGGACGCCTGCAACCTGGCCGTATGTTTTTGATCGACTTCGAAGAGGGGCGACTCATCCCAGACGAAGAACTCAAAGAAACCTTTGCGGCCATAAGACCCTACCAACAATGGCTCAAAGACGAACGCATCACCCTGGATCAATTGTCTACCGACCAGGAGTCGCACGGCTTCTATCCCGATACCCTTTTGCCTCGCATGCAAGCCTTCGGTTATACGCTTGAAACCATGAATTTCATGCTCCTGCCAATGATCACCACTCAGGTCGATCCGATCGGCTCGATGGGGAATGACTCCGCGCTCGCTTGCCTGAGCGATCAACCGCGTTTGGTTTATGACTATTTCAAGCAGCTATTCGCACAAGTAACGAATCCGGCAATTGACTCGATTCGCGAAGAGGTCATCATGTCGCTGGAGTGCTATGTCGGCCCAGAACAAAATCTGCTGGACGCCACCCCCGCGCATTGTCATCGATTAATGATTCCGCATCCTATTCTCACCAACGAGGAACTGGCTGCGATCCAACATATGACCAATCGTGGCTGGAAGACCAAGACGATCGATATTACTTTCGACCGCAAACTTGGCAAGGCTGGTGTCACAGCAACTCTAGATCGCATTTGCGAAGAAGCAGAAAAGGCGATCGACGAGAAGTACACCATGATCGTATTGTCCGATCGGGCAGTGGGCCAAGACCGAGTCGCAACAAGCAGTTTGCTCGCCTGCGGAGCCGTGCACCACCATTTGGTTCGGTCAGCAAAGCGAACGCAAATCGGCATCGTATTGGAGTCCGGTGAAGCCCGCGAGGTACATCACCATTGCTTGCTCGTGGGGTATGGCGCTGATGCGATCAATCCGTATCTTGCATTCGAATCCCTGTGGCAAGCTAGTCGGGATGGTTTGCTTGAGGGAATGGACGACAACAAGATCGTATTGGGTTATCGAAAGGCAGTCGCCAAGGGAATGATGAAGGTCATGGCCAAAATGGGTATCAGCACCCTAGCCAGTTACAAGGGAGCGCAGATCTTCGAAGCTCTTGGGCTCAAAGACGAAGTTATCGCTCGATGCTTCAGCGGAACCAATAGCCGAATCCAAGGCTGTAGTTTTGATATTTTAGCGGAAGAAATTTTCCGGAGGCATGCACTTGGCTACCCGACCAACAAGCCGAACGCGTTGCCAATGCTCGCGAACCTTGGAGAGTTTCATTGGCGAGCCGAGGGTGAACGGCACGGATGGGACCCGACCGCCATCGCGGATATCCAAGTTGCGGCAAGGGCTGGGGACAAAAACGCATACAAGCGATTTGCTGATCATATCAACAAAGACGCCAAGATGCGGTATGCCCTTCGCGGACTATTGGAATTCAAGCCAAGTGCGGCTGGCCAAGCCATCAGCATTGATGAAGTAGAGCCAGCCAAAGAGATAGTAAAGCGGTTCTGTACCGGAGCCATGAGTTTGGGTTCGATAAGTGCCGAAGCCCATGAAACCGTTGCGATCGCAATGAACCGATTGGGTGGAAAAAGCAATACCGGCGAAGGGGGTGAGGACCCTGTTCGTTTCAAGCCGCTTGCAAACGGGGACAGCAAGCGATCCGCCATTAAGCAAGTCGCTTCCGGCAGGTTCGGCGTAACGATCGAATACTTGGCCAACGCCGATGAACTGCAAATCAAGATCTCGCAAGGGGCCAAACCGGGCGAAGGGGGCGAGTTGCCCGGCAAAAAAGTGGACAAGTACATTGCTAAGATTCGCTACAGCACTCCTGGCGTCGGTCTGATCAGTCCTCCTCCGCACCATGATATCTATTCGATCGAGGATCTCGCTCAACTCATTCATGATTTGAAGAACAGTAACCCGAGCGCTCGGGTCAGCGTCAAACTGGTGAGCGAAGTGGGGGTTGGAGTTGTTGCCTCAGGCGTTGCCAAGGCGCATGCGGACCATATCTTGATCAGTGGTGATACCGGTGGCACGGGAGCATCGCCTCTGACCAGTATCAAGCATGCTGGACTCCCGTGGGAATTGGGGATAGCAGAAACGCATCAAACGTTGGTGCTCAACAATTTGAGAAGCCGTGTTACTTTGCAAACCGACGGAGGGCTCAAGACAGGTCGCGATGTCGTGATCGCTGCCTTGCTCGGCGCCGAAGAATTTGGATTCGCCACTGCGCCCCTGATTACTTTGGGCTGCATCATGATGCGGAAGTGTCATCTCAACACCTGCCCGGTTGGAATTGCAACTCAAGATCCAGAGTTGCGTGCGAAGTTTTCAGGGAAACCAGAGCATGTTGTGAACTATCTGTTTATGGTTGCCGAAGATGCTCGACAAATCATGGCGGAATTGGGCTTCAAAAAAATCGACGACATGATCGGCCGCACGGATTGCTTGATTGCCGACAAGGCGATCTCACATTGGAAAGCAGATGGATTGGATCTCTCTCCGATCCTAAGGCCTGCCAAGAAATCGAGTCCCGATGTAGGTGTTCGATGCTTGCAGAAGCAGGATCACGGACTTGAGAAGTCGCTGGACATGACCGAGATTTTGCCGCGATGCCAAGCCACGCTTGAATCGGGCAAACCAGTGAAGTTCGAATTGCCTATTATCAATACCAATCGTACTGTCGGCACGATTCTCAGCCACGAGATCGCAAAACGGTACGGCCAAGTTGGCTTGCCAACCGAAACGATCCACATCAAATTCACCGGATCAGCCGGTCAAAGTTTTGGCGCGTTCCTTGCCCATGGTATCTCGCTCGAACTGGAAGGGGACGCAAACGACTATGTTGGAAAGGGCCTTTCTGGTGGACGCATTGTGGTCTATCCGGACCGTCGCTCCACGTTTCCGGCAGAGGACAATATCATCGTTGGTAACGTCTGTTTGTATGGAGCTACGACAGGCGAACTCTACATTAGAGGTCGAGCGGCTGAAAGATTTGCGGTTCGCAACTCCGGATGTTCAGCAGTGATCGAGGGAGCAGGAGACCACGGTTGCGAATACATGACGGGAGGTTGTGTCGTCATCTTGGGCCCAACCGGTCGGAACTTCGCAGCGGGGATGAGCGGTGGCGTCGCTTATGTTTTAGCTGATGTCGATTCGTTCCGCGTGCTATGCAATCTCGGCACAGTGGAACTGGAAAGTGTCGAAGAAGAAGAGGACGTGAACGAACTCTTTACGCTGGTCTCCAAGCATGCTGAACTCACGAAGTCTTCGGTCGCAGCAAAGCTACTGGAAGACTGGCCAAACAGCATTGGCAAGTTTGTAAAGGTTATGCCCACGGACTACAAACGGGTAATGCTCGAATTGAAACAAGAAAAGAAACTGCAATTGGTTTGAGCTTTGAGCTTCATGCATTGAACCTGCCCCGCCCCCCGCCCCCCGACACCCGCCCCCCGACACCCGCCCCC
>JBBRGW010000262.1:0-6288 GCA_038223525.1 Pirellulales bacterium | reverse complement strand
AAACATTAGGGATGCCTGTGGAAACCGACTTCGCTACCTTCGAACGACTAGGAAACACAGGATCGGTAGCGCTCCCAACGGCACTCGGTGTTGGCCTATCGCAATCGCAATTCGCTCCCGGTACCAAAATGGCATTGCTAGGTATTGGTTCCGGACTCAACTCGGTCATGATGGGGATCGAATTCGGAAAGATAGCTATCCGCGGAGAGTAGTTTGGGACCATTGTCCCGAACAGAGCGCAAAGATTCTTTTCGATTACAATCCTACTCAGACCTACCTAACGCCCCTCGATTCCCCGCCGAAAACCTGCGATGAAAGCCCGCACTATGTCTCGTTCTCTATTTCACTTACTGGCCGTTCTATCGCTTATTCATTCTTCGCAGTTGGGGTCGCGGCGATGCTATGCCGAGGAGATGCGCGTGCCTGCGTTTACTGCTTACATGACACCTAACCCCGAAAGCGCACGGGTCACCGAAGCGAAAGGGATTTCCCGTTGGAACGACCCTGCAGAGTCGGTCAATTGGTACGGCAAGTTTGAAACGGTAGGCCAACTAACAGCCAAAGTGGAATTGCAACTCGCCAAGAATTCGGAGTCGAAACTAAAGTTGACCATCGATGGGCAAACTCGCGAAGCGATCGCAAAGAATGTCGACAGTGAAAAACCCGTGATCGTCGACTTTGGTGCATTCAACATTGCGACTGCCGGCCACAAAAGGATTCAGCTCGAATCGTTGAACTCGGAGAAAGGCCCCATCGCCGACGTGAAGGCGATCTTGCTCGATGGTGCCGCGATCGACAAAGCCCAGTTCAATCTCAAGGAACGGCGCAATGCGGCTTCTGTCCATCTTATGTACCCCGTACCTGCTGGCGCTGAAGTCGAATCGTTCTATTGCGAAGTCACTGCAATCGAAGATCCAACGACCACTTTTTATATGGCCTGCGGTTGGCACCGAGGATACTTTGGAATGCAAGTGAACAGCCCGACAGAACGCCGGATCATCTTCAGCGTTTGGGATAGTGGCAACGAAGCGGTGAGTCGAGACAAAGTCGAGAATGAGAACCGTGTCCAATTGATGGGCAAAGGCGAGGGCGTTTTCACTGGCGACTTTGGCAATGAAGGGACCGGTGGCCATAGCCATTTGAAAACCATGTGGAAGACAGGCGAGAAGCAAAGGTTTGCCGTCACCGCAAAACCTTTAGGCAAATCGAATACCATCTTCTCGGGCTACTGGTTCCGGCCTGACACTCAGAAATGGATGCTGATTTCGTCATGGAAAGCGCCCAAAGAAGGGGGCTACATGCGCGGCGTTCACAGTTTCAGCGAGAACTTCGGTGGCAACAATGGCCATCTCTTGCGCAAGGCGCTTTATGGCAATCAGTGGATTCGCACTTCGGATCAGAAATGGACCGAATTGACGACCGCCAAATTCAGCCATGACCCGACCGGCAAATCCGATCGATTGGATCGATTCATGGGGGTCGAGAAAGGCCAGTTCTTTTTGAGTCACGGAGGTTTCGTCGACGGATTCTCTAAGTATGGAGACCCATTTACTCGCGATGCGACGGGCGTAGCTCCAGGCGATTTGGATCTTCCCGTTGTTGAGGTTTCCCCATAGCAAGTCGGGGTTGAGTTGAGCTAATCTGGATAGCGGCCATAGTTGCACCTTTGCATCCAACACGCGCGACTCTCCTTCCGTTTTCGACAAGAGACAAGCTGAGCATGGCCAAAAACAAGAGTGGTACTCCAACCGACATTCTCGCTTCTTCTAATTCGGGATTTCCAACTCCTGCATCCACTGCAATGCCGCAGGCAACAGCCATGCCCATGGGAATGCCCGGTAACCCGATGCCTGGTAACCCGATGTCAGCCAATCCGATGTTTGCGATGATGCAGATGATGCAAGCCATGATGGGAGCGGGAGGCAATCCCATGGCGACTGGTGGAATGATGGATCCGTCTGCCATCCCGTTCGCAGGCAGCGCACCGGCGACCGACGATGATGCGGGTCTCAACTCGGACATTATCCGGCCGATGCTCCTCAAGAACCGGATCAAGAATCAACAAGGTATTTCTTTAGGTTGCGTTCTAGACCATCTATGTTTGACGAACGATCGAAAGAACTCGCTCGGCGGCGTCCCCAAAGGTTGCACGATCGCGCTGGCTGGCCCACCGGGCAAAGGCAAAACGCGATCTAGCTTGGCGGGCCTTGCTAAAGTCGCCCTCTCGGGCATGCCTGTCGCTTTTGTGATCGCAGAAGAAGGCTTCTACAATCCGCCCGAGTTTGGTCGCGACGACCTATGCAGTCGCATGACGAAGATCGGGATGAAAGCAACAGGGCTTGGGGAAGAAGAGTTTGCCCAAAAGGTCTTGAGCAATGTCTTTGTTATGCAAAGCCAATACCACCGCGGCAAGAGCTGGGACGACTTCGTGGGCAAGTACCGTTACTTGGTCGAGAAGGAGAACATCCGCTTTGTGGTGATCGATTCGCTCAACATGTTGGATCCGACTCGCAATCGTACCGCAGACAATCTATCCGCGCTTAAGACATACAATCACGAAAAGGGAATCACCTGTATTTGCATCGGGCAGATTCGGGACACGGGTATGCCAGTCGGTGGTGAAGCGCTTATGCACACGGCCGACGTTGTTTATTTGGTGGAAGAGATGAGCCTTGGTTCCAAGGAGATCGCAGATTTTTGGGGTGGCAAGTACCGAGAGAAAATCGAAGTGGTCACGACGATCAAGAGTGTGACCACCCCGATCCTGCAGTATCCCATTCGGACCGACCGTGACCCAGAGACCGGCGTCATGATCGCGCACGCCTCGCAACCGGCCGACTATCCGGTTCTGCCGGTGTTGTAGGAGTCGACGAGGGAAGCCGATTTTGCGTGCCCCGATTTCTAACTTCAAAACTGACACTCATGTCGGGCGAGCCGTTCGGGACAATGGTCCCAAACTACGATTGGTATAACACAGCCTGCCGCTCGCCTAAAGACGACTGCTGATACAGGAGGTACCTCCTCATCCCCCAACCCCTTCTCCTCCCGAGGAGGAGAAGGGGAGTTATAACATCGGCTTCGCGATGTTGTCGTCCTGATCGCATGAATTCGTGATCGCATGAATTCCCACCGCACGCCGCTTAGGGTTGCGTGCTGGAGGCTTGCGCCCCTTTCGAATTTCACGGCCACTGCACGGGCTGCGCATGTTATACGAGTTAAAACATCCTACGCGAGGATCTCTTGGACCACTCTTGCGGGTTCCACTCCTGTCAACTTCGAGTCGAGACCTTGGAACTTGTAGGTGAACCGTGTGTGGTCGATGCCTAGTTGATGCAATAGGGTCGCATGCAAATCGTGCACGGAGACACGATTTTCAACCGCGTGATACCCTAGTTCGTCTGTCGCTCCATAACTCATGCCGGGCTTGAAGCCGCCCCCTGCAATCCACATCGAAAAGCCGGCCAAGTGATGATCGCGACCGTTCCCCTGCGCCATAGGTGTGCGTCCAAACTCGGAACCAAACACGACAATCGTGTCCTTGAGCATGCCCCGTTGCTTGAGGTCTAACAGCAACGCTGACGCGCCGCGGTCCACTTCTGCGGCGGTTCCGGCGACGTGTTCTTTTACACTGCCATGGTGGTCCCAGTCACGATGGTATAGCTGGATGAATCCAACGCCGCGCTCGGCCAACCGTCGTGCCAACAAACAATTGGATGCAAAGCTGCCATCGCCCCCTTTCGTCCCGTACATCTCGAGCACGTGGGCAGGTTCGTTGCTGATGTCCATCAAATCAGGGACGCTGGTTTGCATTTGGAACGCCATTTCGTATTGGCTGATCCGCGTTTCAATTTCCGGATCGTGACTTCGATTCGCTTCCAGTCGATTGAGTGCAGAGACGGCATCCACCAAATCGCGTTGCTGAGCCGCCGACACGCCGTTGGGCCTATCTACGTACAACACTGGACTTCCAGTACTTCGGAACTCAACCCCTTGGAATCGACTTGGAAGAAAGCCCGAGTGCCATTGCCTGGCCGCGATCGGTTGGCTTTGACCGAACTTGCCAGTAGATACCATGACCACGAAGCCTGGTAGATTCTGCGACTGGGCGCCTAATCCATACAGCAACCACGAACCCATTGCGGGCCGTCCCGAGTTCATCGAGCCTGTGTTCATAAACGTATGAGCCGGATCGTGATTGATCGCCTCGGTGTGCATGGATTTGATGATGCACAAATCATCGGCGCACTTGCTTGCAAGCTCTGGCCAAATCGTCGCGATCTCTTGGCCCGATTCACCCCATTTCTTAAATGGATGCTGGGGGGCAAAGCAGTTAAGCTTGGCACCTTGCAATTGCGCGATCTGCTGCCCTTTGGTGAAGGATTCGGGCATCGGTTGCCCATTGAGATCTACCAGCTTGGGCTTGTTGTCAAACGTATCCAGATGGCTCATGCCACCGGCCATGTAAAGCCAAATCACCCGTTTGGCTTTGGGGGTGTAGTGCAATGTTTTGATTGCGCCCATCATTCCTTGAGAATCATCCGCCCGCAAGGATCGGCCCGCGGACTGCCCTAACAAATTTGCGAGCGCCATTGAACCGACGCTCAAGCCAGAACTGCGCAAAAAGGAGCGACGAGCTACATTCGAAGGCAAAAACATGATTCAACTCAGTTCCGTGTAATGGTCTCGTGAAGATTCAATATGGCTCTCGCGACACTTGTCCAAGCGGCTAGCTCGGTGCGATTCATCTCAGGCGGAATCGGGTAACTCCCCACGGAAAGTAGTCTATCTGCAGAGGCTATGTCAGCGCTGTATTGAGCTCGATGTTTCTCCAGCAATGAAACTAGCAACTGAGATTCGTTGCCGGCCACTTTGCGACAGAGCGAATCTCGAATGGCCCACTCGACCCGTTCGTCGTCGGTTGCTTTGCCACAAGTCAAAATGCGTTGAGCAAAAGCGCGAGCGGATTCGACGTAGATGGGATCGTTAAGCAACACGAGGGCTTGAAGCGGTGTATTGGAACGTGTCCGTTCCGCCGTGCACTCCTCGCGCCCGGGGGCATCAAAGGCCAATAACGAAGGGTGCAGGTATTGACGCTGCCAGTGAGTATAAAGTCCGCGCCGATAGAGTTGCTCCCCGACACCCATCTGCCACTCTCGCTTTGGAAAGTTCAAGTAGTCCCAATAGCCTTTGGGCTGGAAAGGCCGACCATTGTTGTTGCCAACCGACTGTACCAACAGTCCACTGATCGCCATCGCATTGTCGCGGACAAACTCCGCATCCAGCCGCCACCTACCTTGATGCGATAGCCATTTGTTGTACGGATCCTTTTCCGCAACGCGATCGCTCGGCTGAGACGATTGTTGGTATGTTTCCGACATCACCATCGTTTTGACAAGACGTTTGATATCCCAACCGGAATTCATAAACTCAAACGCGAGAGAGTCCAATAACTCCGGATGCGATGGCCAGTCACCTTGAGCACCCAAGTCATCCAGTTTGCGAGACAGGCCGACCCCGAAGAAGAGTTTCCAGATTCGGTTCACGGTAACACGGGCGGTGAGCGGGTTGTCGCGTGATACGATCCAGTTCGCAAGATCCATGCGTGTCAGCCTGCCTGAGACCTCAAGTCGTTTTCCTAAAACCGAGGGAATGCTAGGCTCTACGACTTCGCCGGATTCGTCCATCCAATTGCCACGCGAAAGCACTCGAATCAATCTCGGCTCAACCCGCTTGGTGATTAACGTGCGAGGGACTTTCTTGTCCTCGTTATCGAGGTCCTTTGTAAGTCGTTCGAGCTGATCGCGTTCGGCTTGCAATGTAGGCGCGATGGTACGGTAGTACTTTGCAAGTTGTTCCTTTTGCGCTTCGTTTCGTTCGGCCTTCGCGATTTTCAATAAGCTCTCGATTTCAATCGGGCTACCACTGGATGCGACAACGGGTCGAGGCGTATTGGTTGTCGCGATACGAAAGCGGCCGATGGTGTGCTTTACGTTGTCCAGATTTTGTTTCAGCACAAGCTTCAATTGCCGATTGTTGCTTTGCGGGGCATTGGGTGCCATTTCAAAGACTGCGTAGTTCGTCTTGCCGGCCTGTTCCATAATTCCCCACCCCCATGTCGGACCTTTCGCATCGTGATCGAGAGCTGCGGCGATGGCCCATTTGCCATAAGGATTTCCGTCGGCCGCACCGACTTGCTCGTAGGTTGCGGTAGCGTTTTGGAGCGGGATCGATTCGTCAATAGATTCTTTAGGGGGTTCTTTGTTGGACTCGTTAGTAGTCGCGTCTTTG
>JBBRGW010000261.1:0-6309 GCA_038223525.1 Pirellulales bacterium | reverse complement strand
CGACATCGATCTACATTGCCGTCGTTATGACGAAGCGATCCAGCATGCCGGCGGTTTGGATTTAGTTATTCTTGGGATCGGTCTCAATGGCCATATCGGCTTCAACGAACCCTTCTCCGTGCGTCGTAGCCGTACACGACTTTGCACGCTTGATCCGATCACACGCCGAAGCGTTGCGAGCGATTTCTTCGGCGAAGAGAACGTACCCATTCAAGGCCTAACAGTCGGCCTAGGCGGAATCCTTTCCGCTCGACGCATTCTATTGCTCGCAATCGGTGAGCATAAATCGAAAATCTTGGTTGAAACACTTGAGAAGCCGGTCAATGATCGGGTCCCGGCCTCATACCTTCAGGAACACGGTGATGTTCGCGTACTGATAGACGGGCCAGCGTCTTCGATGCTCAAGGGTGCATCGACTCCATGGTTGCTTGGCAACGTAACATGGAATGACGAGCTGATCAAACGAGCTACTCTTTGGCTTTGCTCGCAAACCGGCAAAGCGCTTCTCAAACTGGATGGAGATGATTTTAGAGCACACGATCTGCATCAGCTGCTGCGTCATCATGGGCCAGCAGAATCGATAGCGCAAAAAGTATTTCGCTGGATGCTTGACACCATCGACTACCATCCCGCTGGGACAGAGCCCAAGAAGATCATTTGCTTTAGCCCGCACCCCGATGACGATGTGATTAGTATGGGCGGCACTTTGATAAGGCTCAACGATGATAAACACGATGTGCATGTTGCCTATATGACCAGTGGTAACATCGCAGTGTTTGACCATGATGCCCTGCGGGTCGCTGAACTCGTTGCTGACTACAATCAACTGTTTGAAATCGAGCAAAACAAGTCCAACTTGTTGGCGGTACAAGTTCGAGAATCGATCGCCCAAAAGAAACCCGGCCAACCGGACTTAGAATCGATACTGCGTATTAAGGGATTGATTCGACGGAGCGAAGCTAGAGCGGCCGCGATTGCGATCGGTTGCAACGCTTCCAATTTGCATTTTTTGGATCTTCCTTTCTACCGAACCGGTACAATCGCCAAAAAACCAGTTGGAGAAGAAGACATTGAAATCATCGATTCGCTACTAACCACGTTGAAGCCAGATCAAATCTATGTCGCTGGCGATTTGGCCGACCCGCATGGAACGCATCGGGTATGCGCCGAAGCGATCTTCGCCGCGTTATTGCGAAAGACAGTTCGTGGCGAAACGCTGCCAGATGTTTTGCTCTATCGAGGTGCATGGCAAGAGTACCCGCTGCACGAGATTGAAATCGCTGTTCCATTGAGTCCTGGCGATCTTTCACTCAAGCGCCAATCGATCTTCATGCACGAAAGCCAAAAGGATAAGGCGCTATTTCCGGGAAGTGACCCTCGCGAGTTTTGGCAACGGGCCGAGGATCGCAATAGGGGCACCGCCGATTCCTATAATCGAATAGGACTGCCTGAGTTCTTTGCGCTCGAAGCCTTTGCGAGATGGAAGGGCAAGCCGATTTAGGTTTGTGGTTAGTCTGGGGTGATATTGGTTGCGGACCCGAGGCTGGCAGCATCGGCCACGAGTCTGGTCATTGTGGCTTCGACGGCGCGGAGAAGCGCTTTGGCTTTATTGACGGTCTCTTGGTATTCGCTGGTGGGATCGCTGTCCGCCACCAAACCCGCGCCGGCTTGGATGTAGATTTTGCCATTGCACATGACCATCGTGCGGAGCGTAATACAGGTGTCCATGTTTCCGCGGTAGTCAAAGTACCCAACGGCACCTGCGTATGGGCCACGGCGTGTTGGTTCGAGTTCATCGATGATCTCCATAGCTCGGACCTTAGGGGCACCGCTTACGGTGCCGGCCGGCAAGCAGGCTTTGAAGGCATCCATGGCATCCATGTTATCGCGAAGCACTCCGGTGACGTTGGAAGAGATGTGCATTACGTGCGAGTACTGTTCGACGACCATCAAGTCGCTTAAACGAACCGACCCGAACTTGGCTACGCGTCCAATATCATTGCGCCCCAGGTCAACCAACATGACGTGTTCGGCTCGCTCTTTGGGGTCCGCTAAAAGCTCGCGGGCGAGCAGTTCGTCTTCTTCTGTGTTTTTGCCACGTGGTCGGGTCCCTGCCAAAGGACGAACCGTTGCTACCCGGTCCACGACACGCGACATGACTTCTGGGCTGCTACCGACTAAGGTGCAATGGGGCGTCCGCACCAAAAACATGAAAGGGCTCGGGTTGATGACGCGCAGCGAACGATAAACTTCGAGCGGTTCGCAATCGATTTCGATTTCAAAGCGTTGGCTCAATACCACTTGAAAGATATCGCCTGCCTGGATGTATTCTCGGCATTTCGCAACGGCGGATTCAAACTCGGCCTGAGTGAAGTTCGAGGTGGGCAGAATATTCGGGGCGAGCCCGAGGACAATGTCGGCAGCGGGGAGTGCGGGCAAGGATTGGCAAAGTCGAGCGGTGACATCATCGATCCGCCGAACTGCTTGGTCGTAGAGGCTCCTATTGTTGTTGCCGACAGGTTTTGGAACCAAATTCAACACCATCACGGTTTTGTTGACGTTGTCGAAAACCACGAGCAGATCGTAAAACCCAAAATCCAGATCCGGCAAATGCCTATCGTCGTTGGGTGGGTTCGGAAGGGATTCCACGTAGCGAACGACATCGTAGGCTGCATAGCCGATGGCCCCCCCGACGAATGGAGGCAGATCCGGGAGGCTAGCTACGGACAAACTACCCAATTTCGATCGCAAAAAATCCAAAGGATCGGCGACGGTCTGAGTACTGGTTTCGCCGTTATGATGCCAATGGACTTCGTTGCCGAACGCGACGACTCGCGAACGGGGCCCAATCGCAATAAAACTATATCGGCCGATTTTCTCGCCCCCGATCACGCTTTCGAAAAGGCAAGCGGGACTGTGCCCATCGTCAAGCAACCGGAAGGCGGAAACCGGAGTCAAATGATCGCTCAGCAGCCGCCGGTAGACCGGTACCAGATCAAATTCTTGGGACAGAGATAGATATTTTTCGAAACTAGGAAATGCACTCATCCTAAGGAGTTAGCTTTCAATCGCGCGAGAATCATTGCCCCAACCGCATCGCCGGATCGGCTCAGCACGCCTATACTACCAATGAAGTAGTTTAACGCGAAGCTAGCACGCGAGAGAATTCCAAGATGAAGTGTCAACACTGTGAAAAACCGGCGACGTTCCATATCACCGAACTCACCGAGCCCAACGGCCCGAGCGTTCTGCACCTTTGTGAGGAACATGCGCGCACTTTCTTGTCGGCGGGTACCACCCCTGCATCTGCACTTTCAAGCATGTTGGCTAGCCAGCTCAGCATCCAAAATGCGGCCGCGGAAATTGCTTCGGCAGACAAGAAAACCTGCCCAATTTGCGGGATTTCGTTCGCAGACTTCCGAAAAGGAGGGAGGCTCGGCTGCGCCTATGACTATGTTGCCTTTGAAAAAGACTTGTTGCCCCTTTTGGAAAATATTCATGGTTCCTTGGAGCATTGTGGTAAAGTTCCGACTAACCAAACTGGCTCTCCCGAGCGCCAATTTCGCTTGATGCAGCTCAAACATGAAATGAAAGAAGCGGTCGGGAAAGAGGACTATGAATCGGCAAGTCGATTGCGCGACAAAATTTCTGCGGTAGAATTGGGGGACGAGACATCATGGAGAGAGGAAACGCAAGATCCCTTGGACAATGATTTTCAATCCGATCCCCCGATAGCTTAGGATCGTGAGATCAATAATCGTCGCCTTTCGCTCCGCGAAAGTAGCGCTCTTTCGCGGAGCGAAAGGCGACGATAAGACACGACCGAATATTATTCCGCCGAATTTCTTGCATCCGATTCTACGAAAAACACCGCTACTCCAACGAAAACATTGACCGTGAAACTTGAGGAACTAGCTAACCAAAGTAGCGAATGGATGCGTGGCCAGGGGCCGGAGTCGGACATTGTGATGAGCAGTCGCATTCGATTGGCTCGCAATCTGTCCGAGTATCCCTTCATTCGTAAATGCTCACCCAAAGATCGAATTGCGATCGCAACTGAGGTGCATCGCGCTCTGGACTCACTCCCGTTGGCGGCCGACACGGAATATGTTGATGTTGCGAAGCTAGGCGATCTGGATCGTCAGTTCCTGATGGAGAGGCAACTGATCAGCCATGAGTTGAGCGAAAGCCAAGGTGCGAGGGCCGTCATCCTCGACCCCAAGGAAAGATTCAGCATCATGGTCAACGAGGAGGATCATTTGCGTCTACAGGTAATGCAGAGTGGGCTCGATCTTGAGGCTGCTTGGCAACGCATGGACGAACTGGACGATCAACTTGAGAGTAAGTTAACCTACTCGTACAACAAAAGATTCGGTTACATGACCGCTTGCCCAACCAATGTAGGAACGGGTTTGAGAGTCAGCGTTATGTTGCATTTACCTGCCTTGGTATCGACGAAGCAAATCGACAAAGTTTTTCGAGCACTGAACAAAATAAATGTCGCCGTCCGTGGACTGTTCGGCGAAGGCTCTCAGTTCATGGGCGATTTTTACCAGATCAGCAATCAAACGACCCTGGGCAAAAACGAACTGGCACTCGTTGCAAAAGTACGAGAAGTCGTCCCTCGGCTGATTGACTACGAACGCAAAGCGAGAGAGTTTTTGGTCAACGAAAGCCGTCAAGATCTCCATGATAATGTGAGTCGAGCTTTGGGAATTCTGTGCACGGCTAAGAAGATTAGCAGCGAAGAGACCATGCACTACTTGAGCAAAGTCCGAATGGGTGTAAATCTCGGTTTGATCGATACCGTCAAAATTCCGACTGTGAATAAGCTATTCATCCATACGCAACCTGCGCATCTGCAGAAGCTCTGCGGGCATAAGCTGAGCGTTACCGATCGCAATATCGAGCGAGCTAACTACTTGCAACAGCACTTGACGAAGCGCCCGGAGAGCGAAATCAATTAGTTGCGGAGTACATTTCGAAACAGTTCTACTCCGAATTTTTCCGCCTCCGACTTGCGGAAATTGGTTTCATCGATCCAAATTGGTGCTCACAGATTGAGCCTTTTTGGGAGATGGTTATTATGCGACTCTACCACGTCAATGTTCTTTTGATCGCCCTTCTATTTGAGATTCCCGTCTCAAAGACTTCTTTTGCGGATTTAGGTGTCGGAGCGAAACCGCTCCCCAATGCGGAAATCCTAATGGATGGTTCTAGGCAAATGTTGGATAGCAAGTGGACGTATTGGGAGGGGCCACGGTTCGCAAGCCAACTGCCGATCAAGTGGAAAGTCGTAGACGATCCCGTCGACAAAGGAACGGCGGTGATGACAGACGATCCCGCGTCGGCCGGCGGCAAGTATGGTGCGGCAGATATCGTCACCAAAAAAGAATATCGAGACTTCCGCTTGCATGTCGAGTTCCTGATCATGAAATCGGGTGGGAATAGTGGCGTCTATCTTCAAAATCGATACGAAATCCAAGTGCTCGATGGAGACAAAACAAATCACGGTATGGCTGCCATTATCAACGAAGCGTTAACCGACTACGATTTGTACAATGGGCTTGGAAAATGGAACGCCTATGACATTACCTTCCGCGCCGCGCGTTTCCAAGATAGCAAGCTGACCGAACAACCGATGGTGACGTTGTATTTCAATGGGAAGAAAGCGCACACCAATCACAAGATCACGAAGGTATGGGGCGGTCCGAATTCAGGCATCGATGGTGGCAATGATCAAGGACGTGGGATTACCGATGTACCGGGTGGACTCAAATTGCAAGCGGAGGGCCATGACGTTCGCTACCGAAACATTTGGATCAAAGAACTGAACCTCGATAAACCAGATACGGACTTCAAAGAATAATTGCACCTTGGAATACAACAATTCGGTTTGGTTGGAGATCGGTCGCATTGCGATGGCATGTCGATTCGAGGTATTGCTAAATCCTGGCCGACCTACCAACGGTCCAGAGATTGCAATGCATGCGCTCGATACGGTTGCGTTCCTAGAACAGTTGCTGAGTGTCTATATTCCAACCAGCGAATTGAGCGTGGTCAACCGGTGCGCCGCAGAAACCCCCGTTCGTGTTTCTGATTCCACCTTTGCAATGCTCCAACTGGGTTTGGAGGTCTTTCAGAGGACGAGCGGAACATTCGATATGACTGCGACCAAGCTATCGAAGACTTGGGGGTTTTATCGGCGGCAAGGTGTAATGCCGACCGACGAGCAAATCCAACACGCGTTGTCCGAAGTCGGCTCCGACAGCATCCTATTGAATGCCAATGACCAAACGGTTCGCTTTG
>JBBRGW010000260.1:0-6317 GCA_038223525.1 Pirellulales bacterium | reverse complement strand
TTCCAATGATGGTCGGTGCCATTGCGGTTTCGTTCGCTTATGGCCGGTTGCAATTGGTTTCGCAACGACCGGCTCGAGACCTTCCTCTTTTCGTGAGAGGGGCGGCTTGGGCGTATGTGCTGATTCCGGGACTTGTTTTGTTGAGCTACCGATTTGAAGCAAACTACAACGAGGCGATCCCAGCTGGAGACAAAGCTCACTTTGTAGCCAAATCCGACTCCGAGGCAGATCAACTCAAGCAGTTCGAAGACTGGCTGAAAGTCTGCGAGTGGATTCGCAAAAACTCGGAGCCGCAATCGCTTTGGCTAACCCCCAGACGCCAACAATCCTTTAAATGGCATACGGGCCGCCCAGAATTAGCTTGCTGGAAAGATTCCCCGCAGAACGCACAAGCCTTGGTCGAATGGAGCCAGCGACTCGCCGACGCTTACCAGTTCGACAAAGAAAAGATCTTGCAACCTTGGACAACAGAAAAGCTCTGGGAGTTGCATACCAAGTACGGCATCCGCTATGTTCTGTTAGACCGTCGGGTCGCAAAACAGATTCCACCCTTGCTCCCAATCCTGTATCCAACCCAAAATGAACTCAACGATACATTTGCTGTTTTTGAGATCCCCTCGCAAAAAGTAAATGTGAGCAAGTAAACATTGAACAAGAAAAAAGCACAACCAACCGGCCCTACCAAACCCAAGCCGACCAAGCCAAAGGAAAACGGGGGCAAACCCGAAGCCGCCAAAGCCAGCGCGCCTACGCACACGCACAAAATGGTGACCGACAACCGCAAGGCCAAGCACCAATACGAGATTCTCGACTCTATCGAATGCGGAATCGTATTGCACGGCAGCGAAGTGAAAAGCCTTCGCAACGGCAAATGCTCGATCGACGAAGCGTACGCGCGGATCAAGGACGGTGAACTCTGGTTAGTCGGATGCGAAATCGAGGAGTACCGACAAGCTTCGATCTGGAACCATCCGACCAAACGCGTTCGCAAACTTCTCTTGAACAGGAACGAGCTGATGCGATTCGTTGGACGATCTAAGGAGCGAGGACTGACCTTAGTACCCCTCCGCGTTTATTTTGCAGAACGAGGCTTGGCCAAGTGCGTGATCGCGCTTTGCAAAGGAAAGAAACTGCATGACAAACGCGAGACGCTGAAAAAAGCAGACGCCAGCCGCGAGATAGATCGGGTTATGAAGAGCAAGCGATTTGATCGGAACGTGTGATTGCTATGCATTGACCGGTGTTGTCGATCTCTTTTGCACTGTAAAGCATCGTTGCACGACGCTCCGCGTCGTGATGAATGCGACGCGGAGCGTCGCACAACTACGAGAGGACCTTTGTGATGGGTTCTTTTTGCTTTGCAAAGAACACCAACCCCACACCGAGCGCTATCCCCGCCAGACTTATCCATTGCGCAATGCTCAGCGAAGTGCCGAACTGGCCCGCTTCATCGACTCGAATGATCTCTTCGATAATGCGTTGTACCCCATAAGCTATCAGCGCGACACCAAAGACTAGTCCGGCTCGGTTTGTGAAAGCAGACAACGAGCAGATCCATAAGAACAGGACTAAGCCGCTGATCGCTGCATAGATCTGCGACGGATGGACTGGCATCGAACGTTTCGGAACAACCGTGGAGCCAAGACTGTACCGACGGCTGTCAACTTGAACCGTCGCTTCAAACACTGGGGCAGCGAGCGTATCGTCGCGACTTCGACCGTCTTGCATCGTCTCTTGAATCGAAACCAGCTTCTGCCCCGGTTGGATTTGATTTTCTGACCCCCAGCTGTTCGACCGCACTCTCGAAATGGCCTGTGGTCCCTCGGTGCCCTGCACCGCATCCGTTTCCAGACCAAAGAGCTTGCCTGAGTGCAATTGGTCCACGTATGCAGGTGAACCCGATGGGAACGTAATCGATGGGAGCGATGCATCGCATAGCCCACCATAGCAACAGCCGTTCAGGAAGCAGCCAATGCGACCAAAGGCTAGCCCGATAAAAAACGCGGGAGTAACGCAATCGGCCAACGTCAGCAAGTTGAATCGATACTTGCGACTCCAGAATGCGATGGCGATCAAGCCGCCGATGACACTGCCATAAACGACAAGGCCACCTTCGGTCACTTGCAACGACTTCCAGATTTTTTCTCCAAGTGTATTCCCGAGCTCATCCCATTTTTGAACACAATAAAACACCCGAGCCCCGACCATGCCCGCTACAACAGTCCATGTGGCTAAAGAAAAGAACGCTTCACGGGATAGTCCAGCCTTCTCGCATCGGACCAACGCGACCGCCATCGCGCTGAGCACCCCCAACATCAGCATCACACCGTAGCCGCGTATCGGCAAGCCAACAATCCAGGGAGTACCTGTCCCATTCGAAATCCTCTCTTCGATCATCGGCAGCAAGAAAACAACAATCAGTGCTGCTACCCCCCATACAACTCCTTGCTCTTCAAGCAACTTCGCAACGCCTTGCTTCTTTCGCGATGTTAAGAAAAACACCACCGCCAAAACAAAAAGGGCTGCAAGCACCCAACCAAAGCCGAGAACGGGTATACCGAGAAAATCATGCGGTATATGAAAAAGTGTTTGACGCACTATTCGGTTCTTTCAAGAAGGGATCGAATTGTCGGTCATTGTTGTCGGTCATTGTTGTCGGTCAATATTGTCGGTCAATATTGTCGGTCAATATTGTCATGTTGTCGATCAAGCGAGTGCTGCCCACTTTGGCTGCGATGATCGCGACCGCGCTGTCGTCAACCTGAGTCAATGGCTCCATCGTAGCAGGATCCACTATTGCCGCATAATCGATCGAATCTACAGGCGCTTTGGTCAACTCCTCGCGCATCGCCATTTCTAACTTGTCGCTCGAACGCTCGCCCCCCGCCAGCATCTTTTTGGCTGCGGATAAAGCTAGCCAAAGACCAAGCGCTCGCGGTCGTTCACTGATGGATAAATATCGGTTACGACTGCTCAGAGCAAGTCCATCCGTTTCGCGAACCGTTTCGCAGTCCTCGACGCGAATGGGGATGTTCAAATCGTCGACCATGGCGCGAATGACTGCGACCTGTTGATAGTCCTTGCGTCCGAAGTAGGCAACGTGAGCAGGAATAAGTTGAAAAAGCTTGAGTACGATTGTCGTGACACCGCGGAAGTGGCCGGGCCTCAATGCACCTTCCCAACGTTTCGATACCGCTGGAGGTTCGACAAAAGTCGAGTGATCGCGCCCATAAACCCGATCCGACGGAGGTACAAAGACGAAGTCGCAGCCTTGTTCGCGAAGTGCTGCAAGATCCGCTTCGAGGGTCCTCGGGTATTTGGTCAAGTCCTCATTGGGACCGAACTGCGTTGCATTGACGAAGATGGTCGCAACCGCGATGTCGCATTCTTGCTTTGCACGATGAACCAAAGACAAATGCCCTTCGTGCAACGCACCCATCGTAGGAACGAGACCGATACGTTTCGCATCGCGACGCACAAAATCAATCTGCGTGTAGATCTCGTTTAGATCGTGGATGACTTTCATACGTTAGCCGAAGTACGCAACGGCATTCTCAAAAAACTTGAGCCCTTCGCCGTGCTCGGGTTGTGTTTCGCGACGCGTCCATTGCGGGTGGTTGGTCGCAAACAGGTGGCGTTCCGGATGGGGCATCAAACCGAAAATACGGCCGGTGGAGTCGCAAATGCCGGCCACATTTCCATCCGCTCCGTTCGGATTGTTTGGGAAGTCGATCGGCTCGCGACCCGAGTTCCCTTTCGCGTCTGCATACCGAAGCACGATTTGGTTTTGCTCTGTCAAAAGGGTCTCCGATTGCTCATCTCGGAACAAAAACCTTCCCTCGGCATGCGCCATCGGCAGATAACACTCCTGAATCCCTCGTAGAAAAACGCAATTGTCCGTCTCGGGTTTGAGGTGCACCCAACGGCTATCGAACCTTCCCTGTCGGTTCCAAGTAAGAGTGGCAGGTGCAGCGTTGGGAGGCGTATCAAAGAATATTCCCAACCGCATCATGATCTGGAATCCGTTGCAAATACCCAGCACGAGTCGATCGTGTTGGCGAAAGGATTCGAGCGTATCGGCGAGAAACGTGTGAAGCTGTGTCGCTAGAATACGGCCCGCGGCGATATCGTCTCCGTAACTAAAACCGCCAGGGAAGCAAAGGATTTGAAAATTGGCAGCCAAATCTGGGTGCTCAATCAGTTGGTTGACATGGAGTTTGACAGCCTCGGCACCAGCCATTTCAAAGGCAAACGCGGTTTCCACATCGCAATTGGTGCCAGGAGCTCGCAGAACGAGCACTCTCGGTTTGGGCATCCTAATGTTCTTTCCTTGATCGCCGTCGACGATTGGTACTGACGAATAGTATTTTGGGTAAGAAGTCTAAGAAGAGAAATCTACCCAAGAAATCCCCGCCTATCAATGCGCGTTAGGATTGTTTCAGGTATTCTGCCAAGGGTTAGCATGGGACCAACGTCGCTCCGCAGATTCGATCGGGAAAAAGTCGTTCGCGACAATGGTCCGACAATGGTCCCAAACTACAACCCTATGACCGCTCCAAACATGAACCGACCTGACGACGATGCGGTTGACCCGTTGGCTCGCAAAAGAAAGCTCACCCGACGGTTATTTGTTGTCATTGCGTCGGCCATTTTGACCATTGTCGCTTGCGTGTTCCTGGGGATGCGTTTCGGTTCTGCCGATCAAGTGATTCTCACGCTGATGACGATCGCTTTTGTGGCGTTGTTGCTGCGAGTGTTTCGATCGAAGGGGCGGTTTCGTTTTGCGAGTCTACTATTGTTGACCGCTTTTTGTGCCCTCCTGTTTCGAATGGTGTTAACGCCGCTAAAACGGCAGTCGGATCAGAGAGCCGCCATCGCAATGGTAGAAAGCAAGGGAGGATCCGTTTCAACCTACGGTGGTAACGACGTCTACCCACAAAATGCGCACGGGTGGGTACTGAATGATTCTGGATACCTTTATCCTGCTCTGTTGGCCTACATCGAAAAAAAATACCTGAATCCAGTCGAAGTTTACAAGTTGAAAATCCCGTCAAGTCTGCTGGACAATCGAATGTGGAATTCACTGCAATGCAAAAACTTGCAACGAGTGGAAGTGCTTTTGGATGGCTCTGGCAATGCCGAGGAATTGAACAAACTCCTATCGGAACAAATTGGTCTCTTTCCAGACTACGACACCTATTTTTATAGGACTCTGGTCTTCGTGGCCGACAAGCTGCAACAAGGGGACATCGACTACATGAATTCGATGCGATGGGGTGGCATTTGGCGCGAGATGCCAACCATTCGACTTGGTATCGAGAGTGATTTCGAGCCGAAGCTCCTCGAGGGGATAGAGGACGGGTTCGAATTGATAGATATAGGAATGCATAGCGACCGCCGGTATGTAGAACGCGTTATCCAAGTCAACAAGTTGAAGCGGCTCAGTCTAAACAGGCATACTTCCCCAAATGTCTTGAAATCGATTTCCAAGAGATCTCAGCCATTAGCAAGACTGACTGTTTACAACGAGGATCTCGATAGCGAAACCTGGCCGATGTTGTGCAAATTGACCAACTGCTCTTCGATGCAATTCGATGGCCTGTGGTATCAAGGGCAGCTTCTGAGGCCAGAGATTCTAAAGCAGTTGAGCCAAAACAATTCGATCAAAGAACTGGTTCTTTACCTCGATGAAAGCCAAGCGCCCGCGATTCCGTTTTTGATGGGGATAAAGGGACTGTTGCGATTGGTCGTGCACTGCGAAGCAAAATGCGATGCCAACATGATAGCGGCGATAGAGAATTCGTCGCTCGAGGATGTGTGGCTTGACATGCAGCCAGAATCGGACGAAATCATCCAATGGAAACCGTGGATGGGGAGATTGAAGTCGCTAAAAGTTGGAGCGAAACAAATAGATGCGCCTAAATAGGTAGGCTGTGTAGGGCAGGTGCATCAACTCCAATTCAGGCCGTTTTTATGTTGGCGGCGTCCTGTAGTCCCAACTCCTCGATACTGATTTCACGCATCTTGTACTTTTGAATCTTACCCGTGACCGTTATCGGGAAGCTTTCCACGAACTTCCAGTAATGCGGTATTTTGAAGTAAGCGAGACTGGCCTTACAAAACGCTTTGAGTTCATCCTGTGTGACACATGCATTCTCACGCAGGCGAACCCAAGCCATCACGTCTTCTCCAAATTTCCGGTCTGGAACTCCTATGATTTGTACGTCTTGAACGGCAGGGTGCCGAAAAAGCAGTTCTTCGATCTCGCGAGGATAAACATTCTCTCCGCCGCGAATGATCAAGTCGCGGAGCCTGCC
>JBBRGW010000259.1:0-6333 GCA_038223525.1 Pirellulales bacterium | reverse complement strand
GGTTTTGCGAATCGGTCATGAGACTGAGTATTAGAGTGAAACAAAAAGGAAATTGAATCAGGAGGCGTCAAACTCCTAATCGGCTTAGTGTACCAATGGAATCTCAACATTCTAGGGTTTATCGCAGTTCTTCAGGGCAGGATTGCTGCACGAGTTCTTTTTTCTAGCGTCTTGGACGCTTTGCCTTTCCTGTCAGGATGGCTGCCATATTCGTTCCAGACATGAATCTTTTGCGGGTGATCGGCCGAGGAAGTCTCCCAAAGCGGAATCTTTTGCTTTTAAATCCAGAATAATTCGCGGAAAAACATGCGGCTAAACGCACGGAAGGAATCCACCCAAACGGCTATGCTTAAGTACTTCTTAGGTGTGGTTTTGCGATCGGACCTAAGTCAAGCGATCGTAATGATTTACCGGATATGCTAGCTATACGGCGCATTGACTAAGTCAAGTGTCGGAATGCGACTATTTGTCACAAGTTGCGACGGTGGTCAGGGCGATCTGAAAAGCTATCACGCGGGCCAAGCGGTTGCAGGGGTGGGCTGGACGCCTATACTTGCCAACTTATCGGACGCCGGTTGATCTTGCCTAAGCGGAAGGGTTTAACAGCCCTGTCGCTTAGGACTCCGATCCTCATCCTAGATTTTACTCACTGGGATCAACCGGCAGCAACGCACTTGCCTGCACGTTCGCGAACGGATTTTCGCGGACGGCGAGATGGACCTCGCGGCTTCAGGTGATGATTTTTGTATTGCCTAACAAGGAAAGGGGTCCAGAATGTTGCACGTTGCAGCATTGACGCTTTTGGCTGTATTGAACGCTCCATCCACTTCGGATGAGCAGATTCCGTACGATGCGGCCTATCGTAAAGCGCAAGAAGAGAAGAAACCGTTGGTTGTGTTGGTCGGCGCCAATTGGTGTGCGGCTTGCCGAACGATGAAGTCGGAAACGATTCAACCGATGAAAGGCGCTGGCGAATTGAAGGAAGTTGTCTTTACCCAAGTAGACAAAGACATCCAACCTGAAATCGCGCAGCAAGTGATGCAGGGAAGTACCTTGCCACAAATTGTTGTCTTCTGCGAAGGGGAGCAGGGCTGGAAGCGATTTTCGCTTACAGGGATGCAAAGCGAGCGGCGGGTCAAGGAGTTGATTCGTAAGGCTTCGGAAGTATTGCCGCTCAGGCGATAGGCTTAGAGGCACCTTGATTGTTAACCGATAGATCGTTTAACCCTTGGCGATATGCGGAGGGTTAAGCGATGGCAGGCGGGGATTTCGGGCGTATTCGCTCGACCTAGCCTGGAATAGTCTTTCATGATCCAATTCTCCACGTTAAAACCGGCTGTTTGAAGACGTCGCTGTTTGAAGACGCGTGGGTTCGATGGATACAGAAAAGGTGGGAAATGGGGTCAAGTGCAAAGGGTGAGTTGGGCGCGTTCGTTGGGATTGTCAGGGAAAACCAATCGCTTGCTCCGTTTACTTGGTTGCAAATTGGTGGGCCCACCCGCTATTTAGTGGAGCCGAACGACGAAGCTCAACTACAAGCCGTTGTCGCGAGTTGTGCAGCCGCTTCGATCCCTATGCGAGTCCTTGGTGGCGGTTCCAATCTGCTGATCCGAGAGTCCGGTTTTGACGGTGCCACATTCAGTCTGACTTCACCCGCTTTTGGGCAGATGAAGCGAGTTGGAGATACAATTGTCTGCGGCGCCGGTGCGAAACTATCACATTTGGTGGCGTTCAGCGTCGGAGCAGGATTGGCTGGACTTGAGCATTTGGTTGGCATCCCTGGCACAGTCGGAGGTGCACTTCGCAATAATTCCGGCACCGAGGATGGCGACATCGGACTGGTGGTTCATGCCGCCAAGCTGCTGACCAAAGAGGGGCGAGTTGTCGAAGTCCAAGGGTCGGAACTGGCTTTTTCACATCGTGTAAGTAGTTTGGACGAGCTAGTCATCTTGGAAACCACTTTCCGTTTGGAATCCGGTGACGTCCGCAGCCTCACCAAACGAGAACAGACGTTTTGGATTGTCAAACGAAGCAAACAGCCTAATTTCCCAGAGCGGGCTGCAATCGCGTTTATCGACCCGGATGGCTACAAAGCTTCTGAATTGCTGAGCCAATCCGGTTTCAACGGAGCCATTGAGGGGGCGGTGCGTTTAAGTTCAAGCTACCCAAACTACTTGATTGCAAGCAATGGTGCGACAAGTGTTCAGGTCTTGGCATTGGCTGAGCGAGTGATCGCCGGGGTTCAGGATCGCTGCGGAGTGCAGTTGCAATTGCATTTGCAGATTTGGTAAGTTCGCATCTGGTATTAGTCGTAATCTGAAAATAGGGAGTAAGCAAAACCGGATGGCTTCAGTGGATTTGAATTCGCAATCGCGACAACAACCCATTTTTTGGAACCATTTGGTTTCGTGGCTACGCTCTGTACCGCGAGTCGCGATTCTCAGCATGGTTGGGCCTTCGGTGCTATGCGTGGTAGGCTATTTTGGTTGGCTCTATTACGGAGCTCACAATTTGGACATGGCCTACTATGGGCTAAAAAAGGAAAACGTTCATTTAACCTCACAGCCGCCGTGGATTCGAAACACCAAGGTTTTGGATGTCGTCTTTGAACAGAGCTCCTTATCGCGACTCTCCCTATTGGACGCCAAGACCCCTGGCTATTTGGCGAGTGTATTCGATGCGCATCCATGGGTTCGCAAGACGACGTGCGTTCAGCCGATGGCGGGTGGCGTAAAAATCGATGTTGAGTATCGCAAGCCAGTCGCCATGGTGGCTTGTAAACGAAATGAAAAATGGGGAGATTTTTTCCCCATTGACGCAGATTCCGTCCTGCTGGACTCGAGCGACTTCATCGACAAGAAGGGTGCTGAAAAATACACGATCGACAAGAAGGATGCAGAGAACTACATCTGGATTTATGTGTGGCCGGACGGTGCGGATACGAACCGATTGCAAGGACAGACCTTTGGGGACTCTCGCATTGCGGAGGCTGCGAAGCTCTGTAGTTTCCTGTTAGAGGATCGGGAACGATGTCGAATTTCGCGAATCAACGTCTATCCAAAAACAAACATCTTGGAAATCCAGACCGTCGAGAATGAAGGCCCTACATTTCTCTGGGGCAACTTTTTAGGAAGGGAAGGTCCCGCCGAACCTGCCCCTGCGGTCAAGTTGGCGAAGCTGAGAGAGATCGTTTCCGATAACCAGCGATGGAAGCCCGTCGTAGTTGATTTATCCGGCACCCAGAAGTAAATCGCCCAAACGTAATTCACGTAGCAGTGTCTCTCCGAGACGCTGATTTCTGCGAGTCTCGGAGAGACTCGCCACATGATTTGCACACTTAATTTCTGCGAGTCTCGGAGAGACGCGTCTACCTGATTTGTACACTCACTGGTGCAGTGCCGCTTAACCACTCGCGCATAAAAAAACCCGCATGTATCCAAGCGGGCTTTCTGTGTTTCTGTTTCTGTTTTCGAATAGATTACCAGGCGAAGTGAGCAAATGCCTTGTTCGCGTCCGCCATGCGGTGTGTGTTCTCTCGCTTCGTAATCGCTGTACCTTCTTTGCGATAGGCAGCCATCAACTCATCGGCCAGCTTCTGGTGCGTTGCACGCCCTTTTTTGTCGCGAACTGCACTGAGTACCCAGCGGAATGCCAAGCTCTGCTGGCGATTCTTATTGACTTGCATAGGTACTTGGTAGGACGCACCGCCAACTCGTTTGGACCGTACTTCGATGTACGGCTTCACGTTTTCGATCGCTTGTTCGAACACTTCGATCGACGGCCGGTCTTTGATCTTTTCAGCGATTTCATCGAGTGCATGATAAAAAACGCCTTGTGCGGTCGTCTTCTTGCCATCATGCATCAAGCAGTTGATGAACTTAGAGGCCAATAATGAATTGAATCGAGGATCAGGTCGCAAACTGGTGCGAGATGCGGTAATTTTGCCCATAGGTATTCGAAATCGTCTTCAATAAGCTGGTGATACGGGTTAAAAACTAAGCCTTCTTCGCGCCGTAGCGGCTGCGGGATTGCTTTCGGCCGACAACTCCGAGCGTATCTCGGCTTCCTCGAACCACTTGGTAACGTACGCCAGGCAAATCGCGAACACGACCACCGCGAACAAGCACGATCGAGTGCTCCTGCAGATTGTGACCTTCGCCTGGGATGTAAACGGTCACTTCTTTGCCGTTGCTCAATCGAACTCGGGTAATCTTTCGAAGTGCCGAGTTTGGCTTCTTCGGAGTCATGGTCCGAACGAGCAAGCAAACACCTTGCTTCTGCGGGCATTGCTCGAGAACAGGGGCCTTTGTCGCCTTGTGTTGTACAACGCGATTTTTTCGAACCAATTGATTGATGGTTGGCATAGGGTCGAGAGTGTCTAACGAACTTAGTGAAATACGATTACCAGTAACTACCTATTTCCAATGTCTTCGCCATTCGGACAGTACCAAAGGTGGGAATCGAACCCACACGTCTGTTAAGGACACTGGATTTTGAGTCCAGCGCGTCTGCCGATTCCGCCACTTTGGCAAGTTGCTTCAGCCAAATGTCGAATAAAATTGGGATGATGAGTTTAATGCTGACAGGTAGTATCGGACAAGTCCAACCGAGCTTTTTCGACCAAATTCCTAAGACTGTTTAGCCCGTATGGTGCGACCTGCCCGAAAACTGTCATCAATGGCGGATATCTTGCTAGAATGAGATCCTCCAGCATTCCTTCAATTGGCCGTTTTTCGCGAGTTCCAAACATGCGACGACTTTTTTCGATTTCCTTTGGTTTGATCACTTCGGCCCTGCTTTTGATTGCGGCGACGTTGGCTGCGGAGCCGAAGTCCTTCGACGTCCCGTTGTGGGAAAACGGAGCCCCGGGAGCGAACGGCAAAGAACCCAAAGATATTCCAATGGCAATGGTACGATTGCCACAGAGCGATGCTCCGACTGGCGCACTGATTATTTGCCCAGGTGGCGGTTACGGTGGGCTGGCGATGGGGCACGAAGGAAAAGAGATGGCCGAATGGGCGAACGAAATGGGATTGGCCGCAATCATTTGCGACTACCGACATCGCGGCAAGGGGTACGGCCATCCAGCCCCGCTACAAGATGCGCAACGCGCTGTTCGCATGGTCCGATCCAAAGCGGCAGAATGGAATATCGATGCAACACGCGTCGGGATTCTCGGGTTTTCCGCTGGTGGACATTTGGTTTCCACAGTTCTAACCAGGTTTGATGCAGGCGATGCACAGAATGCGGATGCCGTCGAGAGGTACTCCTCCCGTCCGGACTACGGTATTTTGGCTTATCCAGTCATCCTTTTCGGTCAGCCCGCAACGCATAAAGGGAGCGAACGCAATTTGTTGGGCGACTCTCCAGATCCAAAGGTTTTGGAGTCCTTCCAAAGCGACTTGAACGTTTCTAAAGAAACGCCTCCGACATTCCTATTTCATACCCTGGAAGACAAAGCGGTTCCGCCTCAAAACTCCGTTTCGTTTTATGCTGCCATGATTAAACAGGGTGTTCCTGGCGAACTGCATATCTACGAAAAAGGTCCTCACGGCGTTGGTCTCGCAAAGAAGATTCCAGGCACTTATGACTGGCCGAACGCTTGCCGCCGTTGGTTGGAAACGAAGCAGTTCGTCAAGACCAAGTAAGACATACATCGATTTCCAATAAAGCCATCGAGCAAAATCTGAGCACCCGCGCTACCAACATAACTAAATTGACTTCTGCTGCGCCGTCGGCGATCGCTGTATTGGAACTAGACGGTCCGCTTGTGATGGAGTACTTGCAGCGCCTTTGGCGTCCCCAACTAGGTGACAGCAGCCTAAAGCTCAATACAATTCGCTTCGGTTATACCCGGTCACATAGTAGCGCAACGGGTGAGTCGATCGTAGTCTGCAGGACGGGCGTTCATCGTGTTGAGATTCATTGCCATGGTGGTCGAATGGCCGCCGAGGCTATCCAGCAAACGCTAATTTCCTTCGGCGCAAGATCGCAATTGCCGGATCGGTGGCGAAGCGAGAACGAGAATAAAGATGAGATTGCTGCGGAAGCTCGCGAGGATTTGGTTCAAGCGACGACGCTTCGAACGACTTCGATTCTACTCGATCAAATGCGAGGCGCTCTTCAATGCGAGTTCGATGCAATTCAATGTCTACTCGATTCCAGCGACCTTCAAAATGCCTTCTCTCGATTGAAGCGGATTGAGGAGCGATCGAAGATCGGGCGCCACTTGGTTGAGCCCTGGCAAGTGGTGTTGGCGGGGCCACCTAATTCGGGGAAAAGCAGTTTGCTCAATATGTTGCTTGGTTATTCAAGAGCCATCGTGCACGAACA
>JBBRGW010000258.1:0-6344 GCA_038223525.1 Pirellulales bacterium | reverse complement strand
GTTGGTTTTCTCTCGCGGCAGTTCGACATTGACCGACCGAAGTCAATTGATTCTTAAGGAATTGGGAGAGAGGCTTCAAGCTTGGCCGCAGTACTATTTGATGATTCGGGGCAATGCATCGAATCTCGGGGACGTCGAGGCGAATAAGGAGTTGGCTGCCAAACGGGCTCTAGGTGCATTACAATACTTGGAGTCGGCTGGAATTCCCAAGCAGCGCATGCGCACTATTCCGGGCGACATCACGGGAGAGACTCGAGTCACCTTTGCTGTCGGGGAGATCCCTTATTGAGATGATTAAGCCGATGTCAGACTTAAGGTCAAGGATTGCGAGCGAATTGCTGTGGGCACCCTCTGTAGTATTGCCGATTGTGGCTGGCGCTTCGTCGTGGCTGGTGTCGTGGGCTGCGAACGGTGTGGACAGTTTAAAGGTAGCAGGTTTGGTTCTCGTTTTGAGTGGTGTTGGTTGGCTTGCGACTCGCGTGATATTTTACTCCGACGATGTGGCCGCCAAAATTCTCCTCGACGATGCATTGAAATTGGTCAAGGCGGATGAAGACAAACTGGATCAGCTACAGTTTCGATTGAGGGCCGATAAAGACTATCGAACCAAAGACTACTTAACTTTGTTGCGAACTTGTCGCAGCGACTTTGAGGAGTTTGCCAAGAAGCCAGGGATTGCAATTCAAAGCCAAGAGATTGTCAAACAAGTGCGGCAATTATTTTGGTCGGCCACCGAACAGTTGGAGCAGTCTCTGAAGTTGTACAGCCTTGCAGTACGACTCTCGGGCGACGAAAAGAAGAATATCCTTAGCGAACGAGAGCATACTCTGAGTGAGATCAGGGTCAGTATCGAGCACATGCAGTCCGCCGTAAAGCATTACCAAGAACTGATGGACAAGGAACAGCAGAGCGATTTGGGTAGCCTCCGCGACGAGTTGGACGCTTCGTTGCGAGTGGCGAAGCGCACCGAAGAGCGCATGCGTGAACTGGAGAGTTCCATCGACTACAACGCCCGCACGAAAGAATAGTTTTAGATCCACCTTTGCGATAAACCTTTTTACATAGACAACCCACAAGACCACTTACAGGAGTAGAGTTTCGATGTTCAGAGCCATTGGCCGTTTTTTCCGAGCAATCGGATACATGTTTACAGGCAAAGTGAATTCCGCTGCCGATTCGATGAGCAATAACCCGACGGTCATCTCAGCAACCTTCGACAAGATCATCGAAGACAAGAAGAAGCGACTCAATGAGTACAAGGATGCGATCAGCGCGATGATTGCACAAGAAGAAGCAAAAAAAGACAAACTCAGCAGCTTGACAGAGGACATTCAGAAACTGGAAAAGCTCAAATCGGGAGCTGCAGCGAGAGCCAAGCAGATCGCCGAAAAATACAACGGAGATGCGAATGCTGTTCGCAATGACCCTGAGTACCTCAAATGCCAGTCGGCATTCAAAGACTTTACAAGCACGTTGGCAGAGAAACAGCAGCGTGCCACGGAGCTCGACTCGGACCTCAAGCAGCTCATGACCAATGTCAACGGACACAAGAGCCAAATCCAATCTTTGATGAGAGATCTCGACAAGCTCAAAGAAGAGAAGCACGACGCTGTTGCGGATATTCTGTCGGCGACCGAGGAAAAGCAAATTGCGGACATGGTCAACGGAATCTCCAATGACAGAACCAACGAAGAGCTGCATCGCCTGCGTGAGTTGAGACAAAAGGCAAGCGCCAACGCAAAAATCTCTCGTGAACTTGCAGGTATGGACACTAAGAAGGCCGAATCCGAGTTCCTGGAATACGCACAGAAGAGCGCGGCAGACGACGAATTTGATGCGCTCATCGGCATCTCCGCCAAGAAAGAGTCCACCGAATCTGCTCCACGCGAAACCAAGATCCCTGAAGCGTGATCGAGGTGCATTTTAGTGGCACAGGCTTTCGCCTGTGTTTTGACAGAGTCGCATCCGGCTGGTGCGATTCTACTTTGCATTACTACCAATCAGACGCTCAACGAAGGTGAAATAAGATGAGACGATACGGCTCCCTAAGATGGTTCTCTTTATTTGCTATTACCACCGCAATGGTCGGTTGCGAAAACAAATCCGCGGAAAACACTGGTGCTAGCGCGGATGCGAAAACTAAACCAGCTGCTGCACCGAAGTTCGTTCTCGCGTGGAGCGAGTATCCATCGTGGAGCATTTTTGGGGTCGCTAGCGACGTTGGATTGATCGACGGCGAAGTTGGGAAAATGGGCTCCATCGAAAAGAAGTACAATGTCGACATCGAGCTCAAGCTGGTGGATTACGATAGCTGCATTACGCTTTATGGCAATTCGAATGCGGACGCGGTTTGCATCACTAATATCGATATCCTCGGTCCTGCATCTTCTCGGAAGAGCGTAGCGATTATGCCAACCTCCACCTCCAACGGCGCGGACGCATGCATCGTAGCCGGTATCGATTCCGTCGACGCGTTGGCGGGCAAAGTCACCAAAGGGCTAGAAAAGAGCGTCTCACAATACTGTTTTGACCGATGCTTGGAAAAACTTGGGAAAGAGCCCGCCAAGTTCCCCTTCTCTCAAATGGATCCGGAAAAAGCAGCTCAAGCATTTCAAGGCAAAACCGACAACATTCAATCCATCATGGTTTGGAACCCATTCGTGATGCAGTCGCTTGCAAAACGACCCGAGGCCAAAGTACTGTTCGATTCGTCGAGCATTCCCGAAGAGATCATCGATATGGTGGTCGTGGGTGCCGATTCACTCAAAAAGCCAGGAGGCAAAGAGTTTGCAGCTGCGATCCTCGAGACCTTTTATGCTATGAACAAACGAATGTCCGATCCGGCCACCTCCGATAAAACACTCATTGGCATCGGTGCCAAGTTCGCTCAATTGGAATTGGCCGATATGAAAAAGGTGGTCACCCAAACTCGATTCTATAGCGATCCCAAGGAAGCGGTCGCTCTGTTCGGCAGCGACAAGTTTAGGAAGGAAACCATGGCAGGAGTGAGCAAGTTCTGCGAAAAGTATGGATTGACCCCTAAGCCGACATCATTGTCTTTTGGTACAGGCGAAGGCATGGTCGATTTCGACGACTCATTTCTAAAGGCCGTCAAATAGACAGAAACGTTTTTTCCTGAATTGGCCCCCATCGAACAGCCCCCTCACGCTCGCGTAGAGTGTGCCAATCCGGCAACTTCTCTATTGAATAACGCACTAAAGCTGGTGCGTTAGCGCTGTCCGGGGTACATAACGCAATCCACCTCTTCGAGCATTCATGCAGAATGCTGGCAAAGCTCGTCGAAAGTTACCTCCTTTCTCTTCTTGGCAACGAAACTTCTGTACGGGGTTCGTGTTTGCTTGACAGGCAGCTATCGTTCCTTCGACCATCCTGCGTTGTATCCGCTAAAGTTTGAGATCGCGTTGACACAGTTCATAATTATTCCTGCTTTGATCGTCGCCTTTGCGTTTAGTATTTTGCTGCTCGCAAGAAGCGTTTGGCGAATCGCCTTCGGAGCAAAGGAAGGAAGAGGGATCGTTGCCTTTAGCACCCTATTACTGGTTGGAGCCGCTTGCTTCATGACCATCGATTGGATTCAGCAGGCTAGTGATATGTCCTCAGGTTATATTGAGCTTTACTCGAATTTCGCTTGCTTGCTAGTGTCGTTCTTTTCCATTCTTTACATGGCCCGAACAAGTAGCCACACCGGACCTGCTGCGGTTCTTCGACGAAATGCGCACTCCTGGTCAATGATCTTGATCGCGATGGCCATGACGGGATGGAGCTACCATCGCATCGGAGTGCGAAGCATAGACTTTAGTTTTGTCGGTCTCGAAAGTATTCTCCCTACGACAGTGGATGTAGATAGCCAAGCATTTGGGTTGACTGACAAAGGAGAGGTTGTTCCTCTCTATCGACTGTCTGCAAGCCAAGAAGTATTTGATGAATATATTCGAAACTCCCAGGGCAAATTCAAAAGTTTTAACCACGTCGGAATTCACCGCGAGGATGCGGATCAATCATCCAATTGCCATGGATGGGTTTTCACTGCGGGGCAATTTCTTTTGAAGGGGCGTGATGTGGATCGCATCCTTTGCGACAACAACTACTTTGTGGTAGCCACACCAAAGATCGACGATGTCTTGATCTACCGAGACGATGCTAGACAGATTTTACATACTGCGCTCGTGCAAGGAGTGCTTCGAGATGGAACCGTGATCACAGAGAGCAAATGGGGAGTGGACGAAAGGTTCTTGCATCTTCCAGCCGACCAACCTTACTCGCAGAACTATGAATACTACCGGACCAATCGCCCGTCACATTTGATCAAGCTTTTTGATGCTAAAGACGCCGACTCTATACGAGAATACGGAGATTTGATCGACGGTTAAGTTTGGCCACGAGTCCATTAACTCCTCTGGCCCTCTGGCGTAACAGAGAAACGTTCACGAGCCAGTTCTTGGCCCTTCAGGCTCATCGCAATTGGGAATAATTTGCTTGCTTGACCTTTCCCATCTAGTTGGCGTGGGCGGTGTACGCAATTCACCGACCTTTCGTTTTCTACTTGACCTGAATACTCGTGGGCCAAAAAGCTTGACCTGATTCTCTTTAAATCTTCATGCGTTCTAAACGTTTATCTGATACAAATGCATTCAAAGCATTAGAATTGCTACTCAATTGTTTACCACCCGCAAGAGTTTGGAATCGCGGAATGAATTACAGTAGATTTGTTGCCAAACGGTCAAACCAATACCGATACGCTTTCACCTTGGTTGAACTGCTAGTCGTGATTGCGATCATTGGAATCCTGGTTGGGTTGCTGTTGCCCGCCGTGCAAGCAGCGCGGGAAGCGGCGCGACGGATGCAGTGCTCCAACAATCTGCGACAAGTTGGTCTTGCTTTGCACAACCACGAATCTGCCTTGAAGCGATTCCCGCCACTTGGTGACTACCTCTCGGCTGGGAGCTCCGTCTACTGGAGCTTTCACACTAAGTTGCTCCCTTATTGCGAGCAGTCGAATTTACAAAGCCTAATCGACTTTAAGCTCCCTATTAGTCAGCAACCGCAAGTTGCTAGAGTTAGGGTTCCCTACCTCCTTTGCCCAAGTGAACCCAACGATCGCGAGCGGATCGATAGCCCGACCTTTACACACTATCCATTGAATTACGCAGGCAACGTAGGGCTATGGCATATTTTCCAACCGCCCATCGGACAAAGCTCGGGTATTTTCCAAGTCAACAAACCGACCAGCATCGCCGAGATCGCAGACGGACTGAGCAATACGATCGGAGTCGCAGAGGTTAAGGCATTCACCCCCTATCTCCGAGATGGTGGCAACCCATCTGGCGTGGCTGCGGTGCCTACTTCACCGAGCCAGCTCGCAAGCTACGGCGGGGAATTCAAAGTCGATTCGGGGCACACCGAATGGGTCGATGCTCGGACGCACCAAACCGGATTCACGACCACATTTACTCCTAACACCAAGTGCCCCTACACGGTTGGGGACAAGACGTATGACATCGACTTCAATAGCATGCGAGAAGGGCGTTCGACGACGGTTCCAACGTATGCGGTCGTTACCAGTCGCAGTTACCACACAGGACTCGTCCAAATCTTTGTCATGGATGGCTCTACCCGCGGTGTTAGCAACTCGATTGACTTGACCACTTGGCGGGCAATGGGAACAAGAGCTGGCGGTGAAGTGTATAGCGAGTAGGTCACCCCACGTAGGTCACGTCAACGTAGGTCACGTCAACGTAGGTCACTCTTGCCGAGAGTGACCCTGTCCGTGTTTAACCCCACGAGCGAGCCCCCACCGCTGCGCGGGTTAAACAACTAGTCGCCAGGACGACTTCAGTGAAAACGCACGAGCGGGCCAAAATTATGGTATTTTGATTCTCGCATTCGCCCGAACAAGTTCTCCGTGTTTACTGGAGCTCTCGTCAAAATGATTTCTATCGCCAATTGCTTCTTCTTTGCGATTTTTTCGATGATGCCTTGTGAGTTTTCCACGCAGGAGGACCAGACCCTCGAAGCACGTCAAGCTGACGTCACTGCCCAGCGTTTCTTTTCCATCGTCGAGAAGAACCCGCAACGCGGTACAGCCCTAGAAAAAGTCTTCGCACATCACCTCCAACTTGGAACCCTCGATACGTTTGTCGCCAACTTACAGAAGCGGGCCGAAGAAAACACCAACGATGGCGTTGCATGGATGCTCCTCGGGCTCTTCGAAAGCCAGCGACGTTCCGACACCCAAGCCATTCTCGCCTTCGCGAAAGCAGAAGTGCTGCGACCTGACGATCCATTGCCATCCTACTACCGCGGACAATGTTTGCTAAGAATCG
>JBBRGW010000257.1:0-6400 GCA_038223525.1 Pirellulales bacterium | reverse complement strand
GCCACGAGGTCGGTCTGCTTGCCTCGTGTCAAAATTGTTGATTGGCATTTCTTTGCCAGACGGGGATTCCACCTGCACGATTGCCGTCGCTTTATACTGAGGCAGATGCTGTACAAAGTAGAGGTAGCCCAATGTGGCTCCGATAGCCGACCCAAGAATAGGTAGCCACTTCCAGCGCAAAAGGATTTTGATTAGGTCGGGGCCAACTTGGGCACCCTGACCGAGGGTAGGGATAGCGGCATTCTCTGGCGTGGTTTTGATTGCGTCCATCGGTACTTCTTCATTAATACAAGGGTCTGTTGCAAGTGCTCTATCTTAAGCGACCGAAGCAATCAATCCAGCCAAACAATTCATTCATTTCAGAAATTCACCAAATGTGGGGTGACCGGATGCTTCGGTTATGCCTGGATTAGTCGACCCGATTGCGGCAAATATTCCAGGGTTGCTGATTTTGAGGTTAATGAGGCGATTCGTTGGTCCGAATCTTACTCCGACTTCTCTCTCAGCCGCTCTTTTAAAACCGCAAATTCCGGATCGTCTTCCTTCTGTTTTCTGATTTGCTCCAGCAAGCTTTCGATTTGCTTTCGAAATTCGCCTATATTTTCTGAGTTTGTCCCGTCAAGCAGCCGACTGGCTAGTCTTTTATTGAGTTTAAGATTATTCGGATCGATCTTTGCGGCGGAACTGAGATGAGTTAGCTCACCGTTTGGGTCGTTCAAAGCAAACGAAGCGTCGGCTAGCCAAATTTCTCTGCTGGACTTCGTCATGGTCCCAGGTGTCAGCTCAATCAATTCGATCCCTTTCTGCCAAAAGAGTTCGTGCGTTTTTGGAAAGAGGTCTTTGGTAAAAGCTTCGGTTGCAACCGTTCTGAGCACGTCGTATTTTTCTGGGAAAATCTCGACAGGGATCTCGCCGTCCGGTCGTTTCATCGCCAGCAAGCGGGCTGAGTTCGTTGCCGTCGCAACGTTCGTTTTCATGGCCTGCAATAGAATTTGATCTTCTTGAGACCTGTCGAATTGCTCCGGAAACAGCCCATCGGCAGCGAGCAATTGTTGAGCATTGTGCTTGGCGAGCGTCAGGCTGGCTGGCAATAGTTTGACAACTTCTTTTCTCTCGCAAACGAAATTCGCTAAGCATCTCCCCCATAACAAACGCCAATCCAAAGGAGATTTCGTTTGGCCCAAGGCATACCAGTTTGCCGATTTTTCGAGGAGCTCCCATGCGTCTTTGCCTCCCACCCAATCAACTATCTGTTCCTTACTGAATTTGTCTTGTTTGAGATCGAGAGCCAATTTCAAAACCCCAGGCGAAGTGTTTGCCCAGGCTTTTTGCCATGTATCTGTTGGGGTAGTTTCCAATTGGTTCCTGCGATAGTCGAATAGAAGAGCATCCGCAAAAGCTCGCATGGCTGTCGGATCTTTTCGCAGTGAGGCGTTGTCCATCGCCCAAATCGCCGCAATCTCCTGAACGCGATTCTTCGATTGATCCACGAGCACTTTTTTGTCTTGTTCTTTCGTCCAATGTGCGATGGACTCGGACATCGATAGTGAGCGAAGCGCACCTGTTGTACCGACAATCGATAGGATCATAACTACGGCGAGCACCGTGGCGATGACGCCACTGGCCATCCAGTTCGGACTCCTGGTCTCTGCCGGCGTTGCCAAATCCGCCGCGCTCGTTCGACTTCTCTTTCTTACTGGCGCGATTTCCGCTTTGAGCATTGTCCCCTGCACTGAACCCATGAGTACACAAGCCGGCGCAAAGAGCGCTGGGATGATGATTGCAAAATCCACGAACGAATGAAGTGCTTGGCTAACTAACAAATAGGTGCCGGCTAGTTTAGATGGGAACGCAGCTCCCCAATTCTCTTTGGCCACCGGCCGTTGAATGCCCGCAAGTAGTTTGATGATGGACAGCACCAAAACGGCTAATCCTAGATAGCCAAGTTCGACACCGCATTGGGCATACAGACTCTCTGCGTGGTAAAACCAGCTCGGCGACGAAGGCTCTTGGAATGGCAGGTAAGCAAAATGAAATGTACCCAGTCCACTTCCGAGCCAACCGTAAAACATCATGGCTTGCCATGCAATGGACCATATGTATGCGCGTCCCTCTCGAAATTCATCTTCGATGTCGATCTCCGAGAGGGACTCAAGCCTAGAATAGGCACGATCGTCAATTTGAAAACCAACCATGCAAGCGAGAAAAGCGGTAGCTACGGCAACGGAAATCACCCAGCCCCCTCGACTTCGACTCCTGGTATTCGCGATCATCGCGGCAACGAGGATTGCCCCCAGCGCGCTGACAGCAGCGCCACGACAGAGACTGATTAGCAACGCTGCCACGATGCTAATTAAACACAGTGCTGCGGAAATTTGAGCCGTGTTGAGATCGGCCAGCGAATCTTCGGCAAAGCCCCGAATCTTGGAAAGGATGTTCGTGTCTGGAAATCGATAACGCGTGTCTTTGCTAGTGCGCTGCGTATTGAGCAGCGTCCAACCCAACAACCCCAAGCTACCAGCGATGCAAATGTTGTAGAAACCGCCCGCAGAATTCTTTGAAACAAAAGTCGCGAATGAACTGCCAGATTTTAGGCCCAAAAAATTGACGGCTTGAGCCGAGACTGCTCCCTGAACACCGACGCACGCTATCACGATTCCAATCGCGGTCATGCCTCCGAAAAGCCATAGTTGTTTCTTTGAGCCCGAAAACGCCATGCGGCCCAACCAGACAAAAAGACCGCATAAAAGCAATGCTGCGACGGCTCCGCGAGTGTGCAACGGCTCCACGCTCCATGCCAATCGACGCTCGGCTTCAGGCACATCCTTCAAGTCGCAAGGAACAGGAATCGTTTCCGTGTCCGAATCCGCTGCCGGCGACCTGGGGAAGGGCAACACCTTTCCCGACATCGATTGCGGCGCTTCCGCCAATCCGAGGGCCCAACGTTGCATAGAAACAGACGATGGGGCAAACCCTTTGCCTTGCCACGAAAAGATGCTGCTCGATTGAATGAAAGCGAACAGTGCGACCGCAAAGAAAAGCCAGGTGAGCCAAGGTACAGAAAGGTCACCAGCCTTGCTGACAATGCTGATGATCGCATGGATCGCGATACAAACACACAATCCAACGCCTACCCATGCAAGGATGTATTGCGATTGCCATTGGACGCTTCCATAGTACCACGGTAAAGCAAAGATCAGCATGAGAATGAGTGTACGAAGCACCCATTCTGATACTTCTATAGGCTTCAATCGCTTCGCCGGCGGCTTGGGCGTTCGTTGCTTTTCACGTCGTTTTTCCCCGCGACTAGACATTTAGAACTTTGGATATTAAAGGATGAGGTTTCAATCGACCGAATGTCGGATCGGTTGCCGGATACGACTCGCTCGATTGTAATTGCAAGTCGCTGGACCTCGAAACTTTCAATCCGATATCGCGCAAGGATTAGATCTTGAGCAAGGAATAGCCGCCAAAACCGGTACAAACTCTACCTTTGTTATGCTAGCTTAATCAGGCAAAAATGCCAATGTCCCGACAATCGCTAAATTCGGATGCAACCTACGTCCGATATCCATTCGAGGGAGTATGAGCCATGAGGCCCGCGGACTATCCGACGGTTCTGCATGGATAGAACTTCCCAGTATCAAGAAACATTTTGGGGGGATCCGAATGTCGGTCAAACATATTGAAAAAGCTTTACTACGCGAAAAGCAAGGTTGGCTAAAACTAATCCGCAGACGATTGGCACTTCTGGTCCTGGTAGGCTCAGCCACAGTTCCTTTTGCTGGCTGTACCGCTATGACCAATAGCTGGCAATACAACGGCTATTGGAACCAGACCATGATGGGTCAACGGAACAAGACCAGCGCGACGAAGGCTTGGCACTGCAGGAAACACCATTTCTGCAATGAAAAGTATCTGCGAGAGTTTTCGCAGGGCTTCAAAGCAGGCTACATGGACGTTGCAGATGGCGGTACTGGTTGCAATCCCGCTTTCCCTCCACGAGAGTATTGGGGATGGAAGTATCAATCCTGTGAAGGACAAGCTCGCGTTGCCGCTTGGTATGCGGGTTTCCCTCATGGAGCACGAGCGGCTGAAGAAGACGGGATTGGCAATTGGACGCAAATCCAAACGTCCGCCGGTATTCAACAACAATATGCTCAGCACGGCATGCTGAATCAGTCGAGCAGCGGGATTTATCCAATCGCTCAGACTGCCATTCCAAACGGAAGGCCTCAAACGGCGATAGCCGCAAAGGCGATGCCAGAAGCACAAGTGGAGATGCAGGGTTATCCCATCTCGGTCGAGCAAGGACCGGTAGAGATCATCAATTCACCACAGTATTTCAATCAGTAAACCGCAATCGATAGTCTTCGCTAATTCCACCAAGTCGTGCGTCAGCACCACTTAGTAAGCATACAAACTGCATTCATCAAGTATCAACGCCTACCGGCGAACGAGGTAATTACAATGTCTATGGAACGGAATCCTATGACGCTCGTCAAATCAAAAAGACGCGGGAGTCGCGTCCTGACTCGCCTTCTGAAGTCGTTTTCGCTAGCGAGCTTGATGGCTGCAGGTGCGATGAGCGTCGGTTGCACAGCTTTGACTCAGCCCCTCGCGGGCATACCTGTGCGTCGCCTGCCGCCCCAGTTTTTAACGCAAACTAAGAACAATCTTGTCGCTTTGGATCCCTCGAGATTGGCTCAGGAACCTTCGCGTCAATACTTGCTCGATAAAGGCGATATCCTAGGGATCTATATCGAGGGTGTTTTACCTTATACACCGACCGACAAGCCACCCGAGCCACCGCCGGTCAACTTCCCCAAAGAGGACAGCACTCTTGACCCTTCGGTTGGTTTCCCAATCGTGGTCCAGGAAAGCGGAACCATTTCGCTGCCATCCATCGAACCTATCAAGGTAAAGGGGATGACGGTTGAACAGGTGACGGAACTGATCCGAAAAAAGTACTTGGAGGAAAAGATTTTCTCCAATGCACAAAGGCTTCGGCCTATCGTGACTAAGCTCAAGGAGCGGACCTACAATATCGTTGTTGTACGGCAAGACATTGGCGGCGAAGCAACATTGCGGAACACTGCGACTACCACCAGAGGGTCCTATGCCCGGGGTGCGGATCAAAGTGCTGCAGGTAGCCGAATCAAACTTGCTGCCTACAAAAACGATGTGCTCAATGCTTTGATGGCTTCAGGTGGTCTGCCTGGCATCAACGCCAAAAATGAGATTAAGATCCTTCGTGCAAACAAGACGAATCAGAAGAAACGCGACGACTTCGTAACCCAGTTCTATCAACAATACTATGCAAACCCTGATCCATGCGGCTGCCCTCCACCGTTGCCAGATGATCCAGACGTTCTGAAGATTCCGATGCGACTACCACCAGGCGTTACACCGAGTTTCCGACCCGAAGATATTATCTTGGAAGAAGGGGACGTAGTAAGTATCGAATCGCGTGAAGCCGAAGTGTTCTACACGGGTGGACTATTGCCGGGCGGAGAGTGGCTCATACCTCGCGACTATGACTTGGACGCACTCGGTGCGATGGGTCTTGCTGGCCAAGGCTTGGGTAGCCAAACCGGTGGAGCTAACGGCAACTTCGGTATTCAACAGTACACGGTACCTCCAGGACAGCTTTTCATTCTGAGAAAGACGCCATGCAACGGACAAGTCACAATCCAAGTGGACTTAGCTAGAGCTGCCCAGGATCCACGTGAACGACCTCTCATTCAAGCAGGTGACACTTTGATCTTGAGACACAAACCATGTGAAGAAATTCTCAACTTCGGAATGTTTGCCTTCTTCACCTACGGAATTCAGCAACTCTTCCGAGGTAGATAGAAATCTGATCCCGATTGAAAAAATCAAGGGCTCCCAGGAATGGGGCCCTTTTTTCGTTTGCCCAGCGAAGCTGGCAAACCAGTCGGTGCTTGTCACCGATCCAACCCTATTCAAGGAGAATGGACTCCGACTCGCAAGGGCAACAGCGGCCAACGCTGGGGTCTGAAGAAAGCGTTAGGAAGTTTATGGAACGTAACGTAAGAGAACCTGATTCGGCTGGTTGTGGGGGTGAGCATGCGAAAAGTTGCAAAACCCAATTCATGAATAACTACATCAAGTGTTTGAGGACGCGATCCTCCACACGGAGCCAACACAGTAACTGGGGAATCCTGGCATCATCCAAGCCGCGTTATTCCTTCCAAAGACGAGGCCAAATGGGTGGTTCCTTCCGGTTTTATGGAAGGGCTCGCTTCCCTTAAAGGCGGCGTTTCCGTCACAGAGTCGGTACGAGGCAGCCTTCTTTGGAATTGATCCGACTAAATCGTTGATTCCATTGTCACTCGAATTAAGTTTAGACGTGTACTAGACAAATTTCAGCTAGTTT
>JBBRGW010000256.1:0-6404 GCA_038223525.1 Pirellulales bacterium | reverse complement strand
GGAAGCAGGTTTAACTCCGCAAGAGTTGCCAGATTGAGTTCGACGACAAGGTCTGTCGGAATTTGGCGGCTAGACTCCTGTGCGGTTTGGCGATAGTACCATACTGCCATTGTCCAGAACACGACGAACAGCAGCAATGCGGCTAAGGCTTGTGTGCGAGCCCAAACGACGCGTTCACGATGTTGATCGCGTGGAACAGACCCGTCGTCGTTTGGTTGGCTCGCTCCCTGCATGATGCCTTTGAGAAATTCGTTTAGGCTTAGTGGGCTCGCAATTGCTGCAAAACTTCGGTTACGATGCGGTCGATGACTTGATCGTCTGCGATTGGCCTATTGGAGGTGGTCTCTTTGAATTGCGATGGGCGGTTGGACTTCATGAAGTCAAATGCTGAGAACAACTCTTGAAGTTTCGCTTGTGTTGCGTCCGCCGCACTGACTTGTTGAGGGGTAAGTGGCTGACGCGATTGGCCGAGATCCCAACCTCGCAGGATAGCACCTCGACGAAAGCCTTCCGGAAACTCGGCAGTGGTTAGCATGGTATCAAAGAGCGGCAATAGCTTGTATTGGATCTGCATGGCTCGCTCCCATTGGCCTGCTCGAGCTGCCTCGTAGATGCTTCGGGTAAGTTCTGGAACGACGCCACTGGTGGCATTGGTACCGCCGTCGCAGCCGATCATGAGCATGGGAACCAATGAAGCGTCCCATCCTGTCATGAAGAAGAAGTCACTGCGAATCGGCCGCACTGCTGCGATCATTCGCATCATGTGGGGAATATCCCCCGAGCTGTCCTTGATACCGACGACGCGCGGGCATTCCTGCGCGAGTCGAGTGACTGTTGGAACGTCGATCGGTGACGCGAACATGGGAATGTTATAGAGCGTGACGTCAACAGAAACTCGGTCTGCGATCTGCTTGAAGTAAGCATAAACGCCGTCCGGTGCCAATCGATAGTAAAACGGAGCAACGATCGCAACCGCTCGAACGCCTAGTGCTCCATACGTGTCGCAAGCGCGAATAGTTTCTTCGATGTTCGCTTCTGCAGCCCCGGCTAGAATGGGTACACGTCCGCGTGTTTGGTCCACGACGACTTCGATGACTCGCTTGCGTTCTTCGGGAGTAAAACGAACGAATTCACCTGTGCTGCCGTTCGGGTAGAGTCCATGGACTCCATGTTCGATTAGCCAATCGATGTAACCACGGAGTTTGTCTTCGTCGAGTTCGCCGCGCGAGTTGACGGGGGTGATGTTGGGGGTGAAAATCCCTGCTAAAGGTTGTTTGCTCATGCTACAACCATAACACACCGAATACGCGACTGGCAATCGGTCGAACGTTTTGTCATCATTTGGGGAGTGGCACGGTCGAATTTTGAGGGTTTTCCTAATATCCGGGCCGTTTTCGCGAAAGTTTTCCATGCGTTTTGCCATGTTTGCTGCCGTTCGACTGCTGGTTCTTGCAATGGTGTTGGCATACATATTGGCAATGCTGGCTTCGCCTTGCTTGCCCGTCGCGGACGCGGGAGGGCAGGTTCAAGCGATCCCCAGGTGGGAATATTGGCTTCTGCACGCGTCCGTTCCTTCTGCAATTTGGTGGCAGTGGACGGGGGGATTGCAACCGATCGTGATGTCGGATCGCCTTCCGATATTGATCGCTGCCTCAATCTGGATTCTCGCTTGTTTTTGGTCAGGGAAACTGATTTCGAGAATCGATCCACTTTCGGATCGGCTATCCAGATACGAGCGCTTGGGTGTGTCCATTCTGATAGGTCATGTAGTCCTATCGACATTGGTTTTTCTGTATGGAACTTTTCTTGGGACCCATTCGCTTGTTTGGCTTTGCTTGTTGGGAATCATCTTGATGGCTTGGCATTGGCGACTAGGAGCAAAGGGTTCAGCTGGGTTTCGGACAGAGTCACCCGGCTCGGACGCTTCGTTTGCAAGTTCGATCAGCAGAAGAATGGTAGGGCTGTTGTTTCTCGCGACTGCATTTCTTGCATGCGTGCAAGTGTACGGTGCAACGATTCCAACTCAAGACATGCAGGTACGCGAGGTTAACTGGTGGATCGTAAAGCATGCGATGCTTGATGGAAGAATAGGTTGGTCTGCAGATCATGCGCTAGCCAATGCACCTGCGGGTTTCGATATGCCCGCCGTGTTTTTCTCCAGTGTGCTTACTTGCGATCTTCCTGATGCCGCATCGAATAGACCAACGTCTGTGGATGGACGGGAACGATGGAATGACCGGATAAAAACTTCCGTCTTGGCTGGCAAAACGGTTAACGCAATGCTTTGCTTGGTGGGTATTCTGCTGACCACGGTTCACCTCGGTCGGCGATGGGGAATCCTGTCAGGCCTTTTCGTTTCCTTGGTTCTTTTGTCCACACCGGGGATCGCCGAGTTGACGCGATTGGGACGCACCGAGGCGCTTGTTGGTGTCTGGGCTGCGGCGTTGATGGTGATTTGGCAAACGTGGAACGATTCGAGATCGGACAAATTGCCATTAGGCTTGCTGTGGGGATTTTTGTTGGCAGGTGCTTTTAGTTCTGGTTACGGATCGGCAGTTTTTGTCGGATTGCCAGCGGTTATTTTGGGTTTTGCCAATCGCGTCGGTGGACCTCGAGCTGCCGCAACGCGAGTTGTTTTCGTCGGTGTTGCAATTGCAGCCTGCGCTTTCTTTGTTCGCAATGCTGCTGCTAGCGGTGATCCGATCTCTCCGTGGGGAAAGGTCTTTTTGGCTCATTTCGTCGGAGCAATCAAACCCGACTATCAAGTAGACGCATTGGTACATGCACATCGCATTCCATTCGAGACCGTTTCAGAATCGATTGCGGCCGAGAGCATCGAATCCCATTTCAACATTGCAGACTCGATCGAGACACCGTATCGGCTCGTCAATCTGCTCGATGGGATTCTTCGTTTTTTCGGGAATTCCAATGTGCACGGATTGATGTTGATGCCCTTTGCGGTCGTCGGATGCATAGTGGGCGGATTGAAAAAAAGTCGAGTCGCGATTGCGTGGGTTCTCTATTGGATGGTGCTGTGGTGGGTGGGATCGATGAGGTTGGACCGCGATTGGGTGGGCAGTTTATTCCTGCTCGCATGGCCAGCAGCGCTGGGTGCAAATTGGATCGCAGGACTATTTCGTGGCTACGCCATGTTCGCGTTTGTTTTGATCGCAATACTATGGTCGGTGGTAGTCATCCCTATTTGGCCAACTAGCGACAATCGCATTTTGGTCGCACTCGCTGGAATAGAGACACGAACGTCCGCGAAGACATCGGAAGAGGATCTCGAAACAAGCAACTATTCGCGAGAGTTCAATGATTGGCAAAAAAACAATGGCAGTTTTAACACAAAGACCAAGATCCTTTTGATTGGGGAAAATGATGATTTCGATCTGTTAGCGGATTGTGTCTCCAGTGGCCCATTCGATGATGGATTGTTTGATAAGTGGATTGATTTGTCGGCGCAGCAGATAGTCGCTGCGATTGGTAGGCAGGAAATTTCCCACTTGCTCGTTGTATGGTCCGGCGTTCGCTACCGTGGAAAACTAACGGGGCGAGACAGGGAAAACGATTACCGAAATGCGATCGAAGGAATGCTAAAGGGTTCGCAATTGCAGTTGATTCCATTAGGAATGAACTCGTCGCAAGCCGAATTATTCTTGGTGAATCGAGAGTGACGGGTTGATATAATGGTTTGGATTCAACACAGACGCTTGGGAATTTTCATGCCAAAAACAGTATTTCAGCTTTTGTATCGAAACCGAATTCAACTCGTGATCGCGTTGTTTGCGATTTCATTCGCGGTGGTTCTCCCTGGGGTTGGACATGGACAGGTGTCCGATAGCCAGTTGAATCAACTTGCTCGAGACGCGGCATCGAATCGGGCATCGATGCAGTCCACTCCAAACGCGGCAAAAAGCGGCATGGATTTTTTTAGCCTGCTGATCAAGGGTGGAGTGTTTATGATCCCCATCGGCTTGGTGAGCTTGATGGTCGTCACGTTTGTCTTCGATCGATGGATTGGCTTGAGATCTGGGAAGATGTTGCCGAGTAATCTGCGACGAAGTTTATCGCAGTTGACAAGGCAGGGAGAATTAGATCCACGTGACGTGTACCGATTGTGTGGCGAGTCGGATTCGGCTGCGGCCAGGATTTTTAGAGCAATGGTTCTGAAAACGGGCAGGCCGCAACCCGAGGTATTGGCGGCCACATCCGATGCATCGCAACGCGAAGTAGATCGCGCGTACAGCAACGTTCGCTGGCTTAATTTGGCAGCAGGCATTGCGCCATTGCTCGGTTTGCTAGGTACCGTTTGGGGGTTGATCCGAGCGTTCCACGATACGACCCAATTGACGGCAGGCCAGAATCGGGCCGACTTTTTGGCGGTCGGAATTTATGAAGCGTTGGTGACCACACTAGCTGGTTTGATTGTGGCGATCCCTGCTGCTGTAGCATCGCATTACTTCGAAGGTCGGATCACAAATATTTTCGGCTCGATTGAGGAGTTGGCGTCGGAGCTGACGATTCGACTGGAAGGTTACGAGGGTCGAATTCGATTCGAACCGATCGGTCGCGAATTGGCGCCTAGAGACCTTCCACAAACATCATCGATGGTGCCACCTCCAGTGAGCAGTGCGGTTCCGATGCCTGCGCTCAAGAAAGTGCCGACGTCGGACGTGCGAACGCGGGCTAGCAAGGCGATCGAGTAAGTAAGTAACTGCGGTAGCGGACCCCGCGCGCGTGTCCGCTAGTCCCGTGTAACTGCGATGACGCAGGAGCTGGCGTGCCCTGGTTGCCCGAGCGTCCGACAACCGCCGTTTGACGATTGCGCATTTTCAAACTTAGAACTTCCGGTGTACCTTTTTTGCCTCCTGACCTGGAAGGCGAAAAATCGTCCGCGGAACAAAGTTCAAAATGCATCTCACGGCCCGCTGGCGAATTTACGGCGTCGATCATAACTCGGGCTGTCGCTAGTCGTGCCGTGTAGCCTAAAAACCTGAACGAACCGCCGCACAAGGCGGGCGGGATTCAAAATACCCCAGGCTTGCCCTGGGGATTGTTATGCTTTGACTAGTCGTCCAAATGCAATGTCCGTCGACCACAAAATGTTCCGTGAGCGAATCCTCTAAGAAGACAGCGTCTTACAGAATGCCATTGTTTTCATCGATGACGAAATTCACTCACATTGTGAACCGCAAGCGCTAGCTTCGGGCAAGAAATTGTAGAAAAATTGTAGAAAACCGCAGTTCAGATGCCCGCGGCTAGCGCCGATCGGTTCACACAATCGAATGGAAGTTCCATTCATCAAGAGCTCACTGTTAGCGAAACTTTCGTACTCGTACTCAAACGCTTGCGATGGTACTCGTACTCGGAAACATGCGATCGAGTACGAGTACCGCTTCGCTGAGTACAAGTACAAGTACGAACACAATCGTGTACAACGTCTTTTACAACCGAAACGCCGGCACGGTAGGTAGGCTTCAGCCTGCCGCTCGCCTTACAACCTCATGCACGAATCGGTTCAAGGACTTACCCCAAATCGAAATTGCGTCGGGTACTTGCTCGACCGAAGAACTCGATGCGTCGCCTTTTGAAAGTCCTCAGGCTTAGCGAGATAGATGTTGGGAACGAATCGCTGAGGGTTACGGTCGATTAACGGGAACCAAGTGCTTTGAATATGGATCATCACTCGATGTCCTTTCTGAAAGCGATGCAAGACGTCTAGCAGTTCGACTCGCACCTTGGTTGGAACACCAGGTTCGAAGGCTTTTGGCGTTTCGAATGATTCCCGAAATCGGCCTCGGATAACTTCGCTGCGAACCATCATTTGGTAATTCGGAAGGGTTGCGGCATTCGTTCCGTCAGGTTGCACATCGATCAGCTTGACGATGAAATCGGCGTCGGAGCCCGTGGTCGTAACCCAAAGCTCAACGTCGATAGGGCCTGCCATGACGATATCTTCAGTTAAAACCTCCGTTTGATAAGTCAACACGTCGGGCCTACGTGCTGCAAAACGCTGATCCTCAACCATGTACTCCACCGTCATTCGCGGCGTTATGGCTTCGGTGTACGGTACGGGTTTGGCCGGATCGCTTACGAACTCATCGAATGCCTGCTCTAGCTCCACATCGTTTTTCGATGCAACCGCTTGTCTTGAAGCGTCCGATGGCTTGGGCAAGCTCGATGAAAGCGATCCGCCAGCAGCGGCATACATAGATCTCGAAACAGTATTGCGCGGTGGCCAGTGATCGAATGTCCGCCATCGGTTGGAGCCGGTTTCGAAGACGGTCGCTTCCGCCGGGGCCGAATGATCGGCGTCCTTAAAATATTTCTCGAAGAACGGAAACTCAATCTCGGCACGATAGAATGCCGCTGTTCGAGATCCAAAAGAAACGACCCCCAGT
>JBBRGW010000255.1:0-6406 GCA_038223525.1 Pirellulales bacterium | reverse complement strand
AGCTCTCCCAAAAATCGAGGCGAAGAACAAAAGATAAAGGACCAAACGACCACACCGATCATCATGGTCATCGCGATCGAGATCATCGCCCATTCGTCGTTTGCAAATGTCCCTCCCATGCCGAACAAAGCCTGTCCTTCGGCACTCACTTTTGCGTAAATCGCGTTCGCTCCGCCCAAAAGCAGCGTCAACCCCAAAGCCAAAAGGTGTGCTGAACCGTCCCTGCGAAATTGCTCAAGCCGAGTGATTTTTGAAAGCAGAAAGAAAATCACCAACAAAACGGCGAGAATCATCAATCCTAAAAGGACCCCACCTCCCAAAAACCAAACGGGAGTCAGCCATCGCGACATCCAAAAATCGGTCGCCGCGACAACGGGTACAGGGAAATCGAATGCCATGGCAAATTAGCTCGGAACGAAATCAAAAAAGGGTTAGTGGTTCGGCTGGTACGCCAGCAAGGATAGATGGGTTCGTTTCAAATCCGCGAACGCCCATAAGATATGTCAAAAATCAGATAATGGTGAGAGGTTAGCGAACAAATTCACTCGCGATTGCTCCCCTTTTGCGAGCCGCCGTTTCAAGGCTGGCTGGAGTCGCGTTGTTGGGTTATCATCTTGATGGGCCGAGCCGTTTGTTGGAGTGCTTCCTCGTTCGACCCGGTTCTAACACATTCGGCTGAGGTAGTCTGCTTTGTTTCGTCAAGGAAAACCTGGTTTTCTCGCGCTTGAAGATGGCACAGTGCTCGAGGGCGTTTCTATTGGCGCGGATGGCGAAATGGACGGCGAGGTTGTATTTAACACCTCTATCACCGGCTATCAAGAGATCTTGACCGACCCCAGCTACCGCGGCCAAATCGTTACGATGACTTATCCGATGATAGGTAATGTCGGGGTCAACGAAGAAGACTTAGAATCCGCTTTCCCTCGAATCGCGGGATTTGTAGTTCGGGAATGCAGCCGACTTCACAGTAATTTCCGCTCCACCGAAGCATTGCCTCATTACTTAAAGAAGCACGGTATCGTCGCGATTGCGGGTGTCGATACTCGGGCAATCGTTCGTCGCATTCGAAACAAAGGCGCACTCAAAGGGATTCTCTCCACCGTGGATTTCAATCACGAGTCCTTGGTGGCCAAAGCAAAATCAAGCCTAGGATTGGTCGGCAGGGATCTTGTTCGCGAGGTCATGCCCAAAGAGCCAAGCCAATGGAGTTCGCCAATGCACCCACTGTCCATCGATGGGAGCGAACCGCTCCCATCAAATTCGCATCCCCATGTTGTTTGTCTAGACTACGGCATGAAGTGGAATATTCCACGCCACCTGGCCCAGCGGGGTAATAAAGTTACCATCCTTCCTGGAACATCCACAGCCGAAGAAGTCTTGGCACATAAGCCTGACGGTGTCTTCTTAAGCAACGGCCCCGGCGATCCCGAACCGCTTTCGTATGCGATCAATACGATCAAAGATCTTCTAGGCAAAACGCCCGTGTTTGGTATTTGCTTAGGACACCAATTGCTTTCTCTAGCGGGCGGTGCAAAAACCTTCAAACTGAAATTTGGGCACCGTGGCGCCAATCAGCCGGTGCTCCATTGCAAGACCGGAAAAGTGGAAATTACCTCGCAAAACCATGGTTTTGCTGTCCAAGAGGAGGGGTTGCCCGATTGCTTTGAAATCACCCATCGCAACTTAAACGACAATACCATCGCTGGCGTTCGCCACAAAAATGTGGATGCATTTAGCGTGCAATATCACCCCGAGGCATCCGCCGGACCTCACGATAGCAGCTACCTGTTCAATGAATTCCAAACGGCTCTCGAGCGACAAATTGCACAGCGATCAGGAGTATAAATCGTCATGCTGGCAAAACGAGTCATTCCTTGTCTCGATGTGCACCAGGGACGTGTCGTCAAAGGGACGAATTTCGTTAACTTGAGAGACGCCGGAGACCCCGTTCAAATCGCTCAACGCTACGAATCCGAAGGGGCCGATGAGCTGGTCTTTTTGGACATCACCGCCAGCCACGAAGACCGGGGTATCATGCTCGATGTCGTCCGCCGAACAGCCGAACAAGTCTTTATGCCGCTGACTGTGGGGGGTGGGATCCGTACTCTCGATGATATTCGCATGCTGCTCCAAGCGGGCTGTGACAAAGTCTCCATCAATTCGACAGCTTGCAAAAACCCGGAATTCGTCCGGCAAGCAGCCGATCGCTTCGGCTCGCAATGTATCGTTGTAAACATCGACCCTCGGCGTGTCCTCAAAGACGGCAAAGAGTTTTGGGAAGTCCACATCCATGGCGGTCGCACCCCAACTGGCCTCGAGGCAGTCGCTTGGGCTGAACAAGTTGAGGCTTTGGGAGCAGGAGAAATCGTGGTCACCAGTATGGATCGGGACGGAACCAAGGATGGCTACGATCTGCCAATTACGTCTGCCGTAAGCCAACGGGTTAAAATCCCCGTGGTTGCGAGCGGCGGGGCCGGACGACCCGAACATTTGGTCGAAGCGATTCTGGTGGGCAAAGCGGACGCCGTTTTGGCCGCTAGTATCTTCCATTTTGGTGAATATTCCATTTCACAAACAAAACGAATGATGGCGGAAAGCGGAATTCCCGTCAGGTTGTGATTCCAATTCTCATCTCACGAGTCACCATAGAAATGTGACTCAGCAACTTTTCTCCACCGATCCAAGAACCGATTATGGGACACGCACCAGCAAAAAAAGCTCCTAAACCTGCTTCCAACATGACGGCCGAGGATTTGGCAGCCTCGTTGCTGGTCGAAAAAAAGGAACTTGAAGTCGACAAGCTTTTCAAAGCCTGCGTCAAACTCGAGGGTAGCGACTTGCACCTCAAGGTAGGTACTCCTCCAATCGTGCGGTGCAAAGGTGACCTCAAGACCCTCAACCGACCACCTATCGAAATCGAAGAAATGGTTCGACTCCTTATCCCGATGCTCGACGATCGAAACCGTCGAATCTTCGAGGAAGAAGGGGGCGCGGACTTTTCCTATACCGTTAGCGTCGAAGGGGAGAATTGGCGTTTCCGTGTGAACATGCTCAAGCAGCTTGGCAAGCCGGGACTGGTTGCCCGCCGAATCAATAACTTCATTCCGAACTTCGAAGGCCTTTTCCTACCGCCTATTCTCGAAGATTTGTGCAAGTACGATCAAGGGATGGTTCTGCTTGCAGGTGTGACGGGCTCGGGAAAAAGTACGACGATTGCGTCCATGCTCAATTGGATCAATCGAAACTATCGAAAACACATCCTAACGCTCGAAGACCCGATTGAATTCGTTTACAAAGAAGACAAGTGCCTGATCAATCAACGTGAGGTCGGCACCGACGTGGTGAACTTCGACATCGCAATGAAACACGCCGTTCGAGAAGATCCGGATATCATCCTCGTTGGTGAAATGCGCGATCAAGAAACGTTTATGACAGCCATCCATGCTGCTGAAACAGGGCACTTGGTTTTCGGAACCATTCACGCCTCGACCGCTCCATCGACCATCGGCCGTATCCTCGACTTGTTCCCAGAAGCAATGCACACCGCCATTCGAAACGCGATGGCATTCAATATGAAAGGGATCGTCGCGCAGAAACTGTTGCCCTCGATCAAACAAGGAGTCAGCCGAGTCCCCACCTGCGAGATCATGTTGTTCACAGTAATGATTCGAAAACTGATCCTCGAGAGCAAGGATCAGAAACTGTCGGACGCGATTCGTATCGGTGCTCAGGACGGCATGCAAGACTTTACGATGAGCCTCAAACAACTCATCGATGATGGTTTGATCGATAGGCCAACGGCGTTTGAAGTGGCTCCGAATCCGGAAGCCCTCAAAATGGCTCTCAAAGGAATCAACGTCAGCCAACCTGGTATCATTTAACTCATTAGCAATTCTCCATTGCACTCACGACTACTACTCAAATTCTCTATTCACGTTTGCAAAGTGAATTGCACGAGCAGCTATTATGATTTTCGGAAAAAAGAAACCCAAACCGGCTAACGATCAACTTACCTTTGGAGGCGAGGAAGTCGTTTTGCCAAATCTCGAAATCAAAACCATGGGAATCGCTAAAGACGAAGCCCAAGGATTGATGATTGCTTCACGTCAGCTACCAGGTTACCCCGTCGCGTTGGTTCTGTTGGCCAACGCAATTTCGTCTAGAGCCGACCGCATTCTGATGGACTACTCCGCCCAAGGAGCCATCGTTCGGTATCGAATCGATGGAGTTTGGGAAACGCTGCCTGCATTGGACCGTCCGACCGGAGATGCCGCCCTGGTCGTCTATAAAAAAATGCTAGGCTTGAACGCAGCCGAACGGCGTGCCAAACAGGATGCTAAGTTTGCAACGAATTTCAAAGATATCGATTGGGTGATCTCGTTTACCAGCGCTGGCGTCCCTTCGGGTGAACGGGTCCTGTTAAATATCGACACCAAGAAGGCAACCATCAAAACGCTGTCCGACATCGGAATGCGGGATGCCATGCAAGAATCGCTGCGCAAACTGCTAAATGGCGACAAAGGAATCGTGCTCATCAGCGGACCCGCCGGACAAGGCTTACCAACCTCCTGGCGAATTTCGCTCGAAGCGGCGGACAAATACGTTCGCGACTTCGTGTCCCTGGAAAACAAAGCCGATGCAGATCCTGAAGTTATCAACGTCTTCCAGAATTTTTTCGAGGTCGGTGTTGGCGATACGCCTGAAGCTCAGTTCGAAAAAATGCTGCTGCGACAGCCCGACGTATTGGTCATGCCATCCCTCATCAACTCGTACATCGCCGACCGAGTCATCGACCAAATCACACAACTAGGCAAACACTCCATCACGCGGATCGTTGCAAACGATGCCGTAGACGAAGTCATCAAGTTGCTCACTACCTACAAGACGGAAGCAAAACAAATTATCGGTTTGCTGTCCGGTGTGCTCAATCAACGACTCGTTCGCCGACTATGCGATCGATGCAAGCAACCGTTCCAACCCAGCCCACAGCTCCTTCAAAAACTGGGCATCCCCGCCGGTCGAGTGCAAAAACTATTCCAACCAACGATTCCACCTCCCCCCGAACAAAGAGTCGACGCAAAGGGAAATCCAATCGAGATCGAGATCTGCAAAAAGTGCAATGGACGCGGCTATTTCGGTCGCATGGGGATCTTCGAACTGCTCATCATCGACGACAAAATGCGGCAAGCGATCGTCAAATACGCTGCCAACCCCGAGTCGATCCGCCAATTCGCCAAACAACAAGGGCATCTTGGATTCCAGGAAGAAGGGATCCTCGCGTGCGCATTGGGAATGACATCGCTCCAGGAAATTCAAAAAATGATGGCCGCAAAGTAACAAGATCCGACGCTAGCCGCGCATATTCTATAAACTATGGCACTGTCCAGATGTTAGTTCGGGGATGGTAAACAGCGAAAGCACCCATCGCACGCCGCGTGACGTTTGAAATGAGGCACATCAGATGTCTTTTGCTCCGCAAAAGTAGCGTCACAGCGTTGTACTTTCGCGGAGCGAAAGTCGACGATACCACCGATTCCGACTCTGGACATAAAACATTTCTATCCATCTGCCCCGTGAACAGGTCTGAATTCGTGATGAAACGCTATATATCGTTCGCCTTCTTAATTGGCGTCAATGCCCTCAACGCATCCGCTCAAGAAGCCAACTGGGATCAATGGAGAGGACCAAATAAGAACGGTTCCGTCGAGACTGGTTCACCACCCATCACTTGGAACTTGGAAAAGAACATTGTTTGGAAAACGGAACTACCTGGTAAAGGCAGCTCAACGCCAATCATCCACGGCAATCAAGTTCTGGTTCTCACTGCGGTGAAGACCGACAAAGTCAAAGAAGGTGCTGCGGCCACTGAACAGCCTCCCGCAGCTTCAGCCGGTGCCGCTCCGGCCGGTGGCGGTGGGCCTGGTCGAGGCGGACCTGGCGGACCAGGTGGCAGACCTGGAGGAGGACGTGGTTTTGGTGGAGGCGCTGCGCCCACCAACTTCTACGACTTCCTGGTCCTAAGCTACGACCGAACGACCGGCGAAAAGCAATGGGAACAAAAACTCAACACCGAAGTTCCACACGAAGGGGGACACCAAACGAACAACTACGCTTCTTCGTCACCCACCACTGATGGCAAAAGTATATACGTTGACTTCGGGTCCCGAGGCATCTACTGCTTGGACATGCAAGGTAAATTGAAATGGAAAAAAGCCTTCGGTCAAATGCGGACCGTCGCATCGTTCGGAGAAGGATCCTCGGCAACGATCGCAGGAGACAAACTGCTGGTCCCTTGGGATCACGAGGGGGAGTCGTTCCTTGTCGCTTTAAACGCAAACACGGGTGAGGAAGTTTGGCGGACGGCTCGAAGCGAAGGAACTTGCTGGGCAACTCCATTGGTCGTCGA
>JBBRGW010000254.1:0-6406 GCA_038223525.1 Pirellulales bacterium | reverse complement strand
CACCGAACGCTGTCAAGGGAGCACCGGCGGTCAGCGAGGCGATCGCCATGCCCAAAAAGAATCGTCGCATGGAAACCCTCCTACGGTTTGTTTTGCGGGTAAAACGGCGCTTTGGAGCTGTTGTCTAGTACCTGAGCACCTGCAAACTTTCCTGACCGGATCGAATGCGAGTGGGACGCCAATCTTCAACGAATGAATTGCTAACACAAGTGCTAGCGAACTCGCTGAACGGGGCCCCCCTCGTTACGACCAGACTACTGGTTTGCGAATACCGTATGTTTCGGCAGAACCGGCCGAAGAGCGAAGTGTTTTTACCAATTTTGACGAGCTTCGCGATGAATCCGAAGAATCCTCTTGACACAGGCTACTCAAGGATTCTCCAGTTCTGCTAGCCTCTGTGTTAGGTACAATCGCAGCGATCGTTAATCCAAGCTTAAACCTCCTAGACTAGTGCTATGCCTATCCAGATACTGTTTCATCATTCCGATAGCGTCCGGATCTGCAGTGTTGTTCGAATGAAAAAAGCCATACAGACGATTGCGGTCGACTATGGTTGGGCCGATGGCGATATCTCGGTCGCTTTGATGAATGACGAGGAGATTCGCGAAGTAAACAACCGGCATCTATCTCATGATTACGCGACCGACGTCATCAGTTTCGACTTAACGAGCGCGGACGATTTCTTGGAGGGGGAGATCATAGCTAGCGTTGAAACAGCGGATCGAGAAGCGCCCGAACAGGGATGGAAAGGGGACGATGAGTTGTTGCTCTACGTGATTCACGGCATGCTTCATATCATTGGATTGGGAGATAAAAAAGCGGCGGAGACCAAGCTTATGCGAGAAGCGGAGCAGTACTATCTAGGGCAATTTCATTTGTCGAACTGAGTGCAAGCAATCGAGCAACTCTTGGCAAAGCGTTTCTGTGCCGGCGGAGACAAGTTGCCCGTCCCATGGATCGAAGGGGTTGCCATCAAGTCTGGTGAGTGAAGCACCGGCTTCGGTTGCAATCAGAGCGCCTGCGGCGATGTCCCACACTTTGAGAAAACCGGCCCAATAGGCATCGAGCCGGCCTTGTGCGACATAGCATAAATTCAGTGCTGCGGATCCGAGTCGACGCATGCTTTGGCTTCGAACCAGCACTTCCAGGAACTGAGCGACCTCGACCGAATCCTTTCGGACCTGTGGCGGGAAACTGGCTGCGACGAGCGCTTGATCCAGTCTCGTGCATCGACTGCTTCGCAACGGTCGGCCGTTGATGGTAGCGCCGTGTCCGGAGACGGCGGCATAGAGTTCCTTGCCCATTGGATCGTAGACGACACCCAGAGCCGTTTTGCCCCGATGCATCAATGCGATCGAAACTGCAAAGTTGGGCATTTGGTGCACGTAGTTGACGGTCCCATCGAGTGGGTCGACGACCCATGTCCATTCCGCGGCGACCAATTCCGACCGATCCAAGTTGGGGCCCAAAGTTTCTTCTCCCAGGAATCGATGGGTGGGGAACGTTTGATGAATACGTTTTTCGATGCATTGTTGGGCTGCAATATCTGCATCGGTCACCAAATCTTTTGGAGCTTTTTCTCGTACCGCGGCCGTCTCGAGCATGTCTCGCAGAATAGTGCCGGCCGACTCTGCGGCTTCCACGGCAACCCCCATCGCTGAGTCCAAGAAGTTTTCCATATTCAGTACCAAGTCTTTATTCGGGTTTGTATTTCCGTTGGTTGTTGCATCTCGGCTCCCTTGTTATCGTTTACTTTCACGGAAAGCAAATAGCCGTGTGGCATACTGCCACTCGCTTATTCCGATTGAGCTTAGAAACATCTTTTCTCGCATCATACCGAGTTTACATCCATGAGTTGGGACCTCCGACAAAACACTGCAAAATGGAATAGTCCAAATGGTTCTATCGAAATTGAGTTGGCTCCTGGCGCATCGACCCCTTGGATGCGAATTCAGGACGCTTCGAAGAAAGTCAGTTTGAGTCTCTGGATTAATCCGTGCGAACTCCATGGGAAACATTCTGCCCAGGAAGTTCCCTTTGGGGAGGCTTACGTGCGTCAAAGGGACTTGATTGCAATTTATCCAGAACATGCACCTTGCCGATTCGGTTATCAAATCGACGTCCGAATGCTCAGAGATATTCCATCCAAAGCAATCGGCTTAGAAATCTGGTTGAGCATACAAACCTCGCTGTTGGACTCGCATCCTCAACTGGAACTGCGATGGAGCGGAGCGCGATTCCAAGCAGTAACCGAAAACTACTGGACCAGCACGACATCGCAATTGGGCTTGCCGCAATTTGGCTTGATGGTGCATCCGCTCGACCAATCGGATTGTCACATGAAACAAAAGGACGACTCGTTTGCGATGAACGTATTCGGTCGGTTCATGGAAAAGGGGGTGATTCGCCGGATGCGGTTCCGATTGATTGCAACGGAGAATGAGGAGTCCGAAGTCTATTGGCGTGAACGTTTCGCGGAGTTTTCTGAAAGCCCGCTGCCGCTTACCACTTAATCGATCTACAATCTCGACCAGAAACATTTTTTTGATTCTTTAGGGGAGTGGATATTGGCTACGAAAAACGTTGCACCTCGAAAAACAGCGAAGAAGACTGACGTACTAAAACCAACTGCAAAAGCCGCCACCAAGACAAAAACGGCGAAGAAGCAAGTGGTGCTTAAAGGGGCCCCAAAAACAGCGGTAGCCAAGAGCACGGTGAAATCGGCAGCGCTCAAGTCTGCGGCGATCAAAGCTACTGCTGGGCGTGGCAACCCAGTTAAACCAGTCAAAACAGCAACAGCTTCTACCAAAGCCAAGGCTACCAAGGCAGCGAAGACGAGCAAGGTTCGCAATGAGACGATCAAGTCTTGGTATGACTATCCGCAACTATATGAACTCGGGTTTCTCAAGGAGACTCCCAAGGAATCCAAGTTTTTGGAAGCGGTTTTCAAGAAGTATGTCCCGTTCCCTGTCCATCGAGTTATCGAGCTAGGGTGTGGTTCAGGGCGACTGGTCTGCGACATGGCGACGCGCGGCTTTGCGATGACCGGTTTGGACTTGAACTCGACCGCGTTGGAATATTGCCAAAAGAAGCTCAAAAAGTTGGGGGTCAAAGCGGAGACGGTGATGGGTGATATGACGAACTTCAAGTTCGATCAGCCATTCGATGCGGCGGTCAATGCGATCAACACCTTTCGGCATTTGGAGTCCGAGGAAGCGGCACTCGCTCACTTGGATTGTGTAGCCGAACATTTGAAGCCGGGCGGAGTGTTTGTGTTATCGCTCCATCTGCTTCCCCCGGACGGTGATCTCTGGGGCACGGAACGATGGTCGGCCAAGGATGATCAGCAATCTGTGTACTATGCGCTGACAGTGGTCGAGACGAGCATGAAGACACGATTGGAAAAATTGCGGATCTCGATGCTTGTTAAAAGGAAGCAAGAGTCATTCCGCCTATCGGACCATATCACACTGAGAATTTACAGCGCCACCCAACTCAAAAGTTTGCTGGCGAAATCAAAGAAGTTCAAGTTGGTAGCGGTCCACGATTTTTGGTACGACATCGAATCGACGCAGAAGCTCAACGCAGAGGCGGTCGATACGATCTTGGTTTTGCAGAGGGTATAGCTTCGCGATTTTTTGTAGTTTGGGCCATTGTCCCGAACGAATCAACGGCTGGGACACTGGGCTCGGCCTACGCATTTTTAATGCCATACGCCCAAACTGGAGATCCCAGACATGGTTCAAACCGATAGCGATGTCGAGCAAACGCAGATCATCGAGAGGTATCGGCTCGATGTTTCAACATTGCTAGATCTACAGGTGCCGCGCGAATGCATTGCGGGCATCGAAGCGAACTGCGAATTGTTACGAGTGCATGCTCGCAAAGTGGAAGCGTTTGTCATCCCTGAGTACGAAACAGAAGAGACAGAGACGACTGAGGTGATGGACCCGTGATGCGATCCCAGTCCATCTTTGAAATCGCGGGCGCGGTACGTTCGGGAAAGGTCAAAGCTGTAGACCTTGCGCAAGCCGTTGTTGCCGATATTGCGGCACGGAATAGCAAGTACGTTTGTTTTACCCGTGTTTTGTCGGACAGCGCGATCGCGGATGCGAAGGCAGTCGATCAAAAAGTAGAGAGTGGGATCGATCCTGGTCCGCTGGCTGGGGTTCCGTTCGCTGTGAAGGATCTTTATGACGTCGCGGGATTTTCCACCACCGCCGGGGCAAAGATGCGCATCGACGCAGAGCCTGCCAAACAGGATGCAACCGTGGTGGCTCGACTCAAAGCGGCCGGGGCTGTTTTGGTTGGAACTCTTAATATGGATGAGTATGCTTATGGTTTTGCGACGGTGAACCCGCATTTCGGTACGACTCGCAATCCGCACAATGTGGATTGCTTGGCTGGCGGATCCTCAGGCGGTTCGGCGGCGGCGGTAGCTGCGGGTTTTGTTCCGTTCACACTTGGATCGGACACCAACGGTTCGGTGCGCGTGCCAGCAGCGCTCTGCGGCTTGTGGGGGATACGACCTGCCGATGGTGCGTTGTCCGTTCGAGGAACGTTTCCATTTGTGAAGTTGCTCGATACGGTGGGCCCATTTACCCGTTCCGCATCGGAGCTGGAGGCTATCTACTATGTGATGGCGGGCTCGCTAAACATGCATGTGTCACCTTCGACCCGCGCTCCTCGCATTGCAAGGCTCGATGGTTGGTTTGCAAAAGACGCATGCCCCGAAGTTTTGGAGGCTTTGAACCAAGTGATGGCCCATCTCGGAGTGAGCCAAGTTGCCGAGATGCCCGAAGCGGAGACGGCTCGATCGGCATCGTATGTATTGACTGCCGCTCAAGGCGGAGCGCTGCACCTGGATACGATGCGGACGCGAGCGATGGAGTATGATCCAGCGGTGCGCGATCGACTGTTGGCAGGAGCAATGGTGCCGGCAGCCCTGTATCAGAAAGCGATGTCGTTTCGCAATTACTTTCGGGCACGCGTTAAGGAGCTTTTCAATCACTACGATATCTTGATCGCGCCGACGACGCCGGTCGTTGCACCGCGCATTGATCAAGCGACGATTCGGATCGATGGCAAGCCTGCATCGGCAAGAGCCAATCTCGGTATATACACCCAGCCGCTGAGCTTGGCTGGTATTCCGGTTGCTTCGGCCCCTTATGCGAGGGCAAAAGGCCTTCCGATTGGTCTTCAATTTGCGACAGCGCCGGGACGCGAAGCAATGCTTTTTGAGTTACTGAGAGAACTGGAGTCCGCCGGGGAGTTGGGGAGTTTGAAGTTTGAAGTTTGAGATGGGTGAGGGGTTTTGCACTCCGTGACTCGTTCTAGTGGGTGTAACAAAACACTGAACCGGAGTCGCAATTCAGCGCACTCCCCCTCTTCCCCTTTGGGGGCCGTTCGCTTTGTGTACGCCCCGATGGGCTTGACCCCTCGGACGGAAAGGTTCTCAGCTAAGAAGCTCTGCAGAAGTTTCTTCGTCTAATTCACGTAGCAGCGTCTCTCCGAGACGCTGATTTTTGCGAGTCTCGGAGAGACTCGCCTACGTGTTTTGCCCACTTACTTGTGCAGAGCTGCCTCCTACGAGACGAGCTCGTCGGGGGCCAGTCAAAACAAAGCTCCAAGCCCTGCCATAGAAATGCCTCAAGGGACGGTTGACCTATTCGGCCAATCGTCCCTTGAGATTTCCCCCTACCACTCGTTCACAGCTTACGCTGTACGCATTTAATTCCTTGTTGATTCATTGTCCCACTTGAACTTGGGTTTCGAGTCAATGTTTGTTCGTTTCTCTGGCAGTTGATCGGTTGCTCGATCAAGCAGGCCTGGGACTGTTTCCTTTGATTTCATCGGAGTCGACGACTTCTTTTCCGGTGCCGGTCCGCCTGGTGTCAAGCTGCCTGGGCGAGCTTGATCGTTGGCTGTTCCCGTGTTTTGAGCGTAAGCCCCGCGGCTGATCACACTTGGGCGGCTTGCACCGTAATCCATGTGTCGGGCCGCGCCTCTTTCGCGAGCTCGTTCCTCTGCATCCCAGTAGGCTTTTTGTGGCCAAAGTCCTTCTTCGAGAGCGATGTTGTTGTATTCGAGCAAGGATCCTTTGATCGCGTGAAACTCAACGATGGATTTGTTGTATTCGGTGAGTGCTCGGATGTAATTCTGGCCAGCTAGAGATCTCGACTGTTGAGCTCGCAACAGATTGTCCATCGCCGCAACCGCCCCCCCCCGAGAATCACCTCCTTCATCGAAGATGACTTGTGAGACTTCCACGAGAGTTTGTGCCGCACTGAGTGCCTGGAACTGTTGAGTCAATTGCTTGTGCAAACTATCGACTTGCTGCCACAGTGCAGAGAGACGATGGATGGCCGCGATTTCTTTGGCTTCAAGAACACGGTGTTCTCTTGCC
>JBBRGW010000253.1:0-6420 GCA_038223525.1 Pirellulales bacterium | reverse complement strand
CGTCAGCTTGTCACCGAGCAGTTTCAAAACTGCATGCATGATAGGACCGGCTTGTGAGTCCATTCGCGTATGGTCGGGAGGGACTGCAAGCACCTTTTTTGTGGAGGGACGCTTCGATAGAGTCGTTGCAATCGCTTCGAGGTAGTCCTCCATGCCCAGGACTAAATCCTCCCCACCGCGTGAAAAATAAATTGCCATATTGATTCCGTGCCAAACCAAACCGAAAAGAAGAGGGCACGAATTTTAACGTTGAGAGCAGTTTTAAACAGCTCAGTACCCGCGAACTCGCTGCAATTTACCTTCTCCACACGATCGATCAATACTCTATCTTGTCTTGGGCAAAGAACTCGTTGGCAGTCCGTGGTCCCTGCGATTCCTTTGGCGAAAACCAATTTTTAAAAATGCCCGGTTTGGGCTTTTGGCCGGAGTTAGTCGAATAGGTTTGGGGTTTTGGGTCGGGGTACGGATCCAGCAATTCGGTGGTTTTGTTCCACCACTGTTTCGAGGCTTTGCTCATCTTTGTCCAGGCAGACGAGTTGTTTCGAGAGTAGGAATTCACTTTGGGTGAAGCGTTGCTGGACCAAGGCATTTTCGGGAATTTCATGCTCGGGAGCCAAGAGGACTTGCTGCTCGATGACCTGCTGGAATACAGCGGACTGGAGTCATTGGAGGAATTGGATTTTGAAAAGGGGCCCCATGTCCAACCATCCGCGAGCCCTTCGTTTGGCAGAAGAAAAGCTGCAAAGAAGACCAAGGCGCCAAGAATCCGAAAAAACTGGCTGTGCATTCTGAAACTCCGTAAAAGTGTCGAATTGTGGACTTATGGACATTGCTTAGCGGATTTCGAGACGTCTCGTCCAGAGGACTTTTCAAAATCAGATCCTCGGATTCTCGAAATGCGGGCATAACGCTCTTGCAGAGAAGGGACTTGGTCTTATAATCTGCCTCCCGCTAATGAAAGTGAGGCAGCCGTGGCTGTCGCAGCAGCGACTTACCCTATAGTCACTGGGGTTCATGGCGGAAACAAAATATGCAACGGGCATAATTGAACAGGTCCTCTTGCGGGTGTAGCTCAGGGGTAGAGCACAACGTTGCCAACGTTGTTGTCGTGGGTTCGAATCCCATCACCCGCTTTTCTGTTTGATTATGCCCTTTTTTCAACCTACTTAGGACGTTGTATCAGACATGTCGACCGTGGAAACCAAGGCGCCAGATTCTAAGTTGGAATTGGCAGTCAAGATCGATCAGCCTAGCACCTGCCAACGGCATGTTGTGGTAACTATTCCCCGTTCGGAAATGGATCGCTATTTCCGAACCGCTTACGATGAAATTGCCCCAAAAGCTGACCTTCCAGGATTTCGTGCGGGCAAAATCCCTCGCAAACTGCTGGAAAATCGTTTTAAGAAGACTGTTGCGGACCAAGTGAAAAGCAGCTTGGTAATGGATAGTCTTCAGCAAATCACCGAAGGCGGTGAGTTCTCCGCTATCTCCGAACCAGATATGGATTTCGGCGCCGTCAAGCTACCCGATACCGGTGACTTTACTTTTGAATTCAACATCGAAGTGCGTCCGGCTTTTGAGACCCCAAATTGGAAAGGTCTCGATCTAGAAAAAACGATCTACCAATTGACCGACGCTGAAGTCGACCACCAACTAGCGAGGACCCTAGAACGGGTCACGCCAGGTGAAGCATACGACGGAGAAGCAGCCCTCGGTGATCGTCTGATTATCAACGCCAAATTTAGTTCCAAGGGTCGCCAAATCAGCGCCTTTGAAGAAGAACTGATCACATTGCGTAAGCGATTGAGTCTTGCAGACTGCATCATCGAAAATTTCGGCGAACTTGTCGCAGGCGCTAAAGAAGGGGACAAACTGACGACCACCGTGAAAGTGCTCGACACTTCGCTCAACGAATCATTCAAGGGTGTAGAGGTCGATTGCGAATTCGAAATTGTTGAGATTCGTCGCGTCAACGTCGAAGGTCTGAACTCCACGGTGCTGGAATCCGTCGGGTTTGATTCCGCCGAAGAGCTGCGAGCTTTTGTTCGATCCGAATTGGAACGGCAAGCGGAATATTACCAAAATCAACTTCTCCGAGAGCAAATCACCAAAAAGCTAACAACGGGTGCTGATTGGGACTTGCCGCCAGCTTTGGTTCGCAAGCAAGCGGAACGCGAGTTGCAAAGACGCGTTTTGGATTTGCGTCGGAATGGGTTTACTGATGACCAAATCCGTTCTGTCATCAACAACATCCGTCGCAACACCGAAGAATCGACTCAAGGCGCGCTGCGTGAGCACTTCGTCCTCGAAAAAATTGCAGAGGATAACTCCATCGAGCCAAGCGAAGCGGAATACGATGAAGAAATTCAGCTCATCGCTGACCAAAGCGATCTATCGGTTCGCCAAGTGCGCACCAAATTGGAACGCACAGGACAAATGGATGCTTTGCGCAACCAGATTTTGGAGCGGATCGTCATCAAGCAGATCGTCGAAGCGGGCAACGTAACTGAGATCAAGGGCGATTCTATTCTCAAGGCCGATCCAGACGAAGCTGCTGTGGAGTTCCTGGTTGCCCCGGTTTCGCAAGTTCTGCCAGAAGCAAAGTATGACGAAACGCCAGCCGACGTCGCTCAAGAAGGTAACGTTAAGCCTACTTAATACGGATGTGAGCTTTGATTTCATTAGCCCCCGACGAGCTTGTCTCGTCGGTGTTTGAAAACGGTACCACCTCTCAACCTATGCGCTCATCCGCCCCCGTTGCCAACCTCAAGCAACGTGCACTGCTTCTAATCCAGCTCAGAAATTATTTCGACGAGCTCGAATTTACGGAAGTGCAAACGCCCGTCTTGTCTCGCGACTCGATCATCGATCGCCATCTAGACCCGATTGAAGTTAGGATGCAGTTACCTGGCGAACCGGCCGCCACGTGGTTTCTTCAAACATCGCCCGAACAATCCATGAAACGATTACTTTGTACGGGCATCGGCAGCATCTTCCAAGTGGGCCCTGTGTTCCGAAGCGGCGAGCGAGGTAGATTGCACAATCCCGAATTCACCATGGCAGAGTGGTATCAGGTGGAGGCGAACATGGAGCGTGGACTTGAATTGCTGGATCGCTTATTGATGCGATTGCTAGGCACTGCAAGCGCTGAGCGCCTTCGCTTTGAGGATGCGTTTCTAGATGCAACAGGGCTTCCTCTGTTCGAATCCTCATCGACGGATCTTGGAAGATGGGCGGTACAGCAAGGCTTAGTGGAAAACGAGAAATGGTCGTTGGACTGGGACGATTGGGTTAACTTGATTTTCTCAGAGCGAGTTCAATGCAGGCTGGGTTGTGAGTCTCCTGTACTCGTCACGCACTTCCCCGCTTCCCAAGCCGCATTGGCACGAGTTTGTGAGAGCGATCCGAGGACAGCGGAGCGTTTTGAAGCCTTTTATCGCGGAGTCGAACTCGCCAATGGCTATCATGAATTAATGGATGCAGAACAATTGGAGTCTCGCTCGATACTTTCCAATGAACAGCGAATCAGGGACGGCAAGAAGCCGCTGCCTATCCAGAACCGATTGCTCGATGCAATGCGATCAGGAATGCCCAGTAGTTGTGGATGCGCTTTGGGTTTTGATCGCGTTGTCATGCTTGCATGCGGCGCCCAATCGCTCGACCAAGTCGTATCGTTCGTCGCCGAGAACGCATAGGGTCAGGTGGTGGCAAAGGGGTTCTGTTGATTAAACAAGAATGACCGTCAACTCCTTTCGCTGGCGTGTTGAACGGCGGAACGCCGTTCAAACCCGTCTGGCTTTGCATCCTGAACCACTAGAGAGCTCTTGGGTTTGGGGATTTCCCCTTTGCCAATGAAAGGATCCCTACGACTAAAAACTCAGCGATCAAGTTTGCGATTCGAAACGCGATGGCGGCAAACAACGCGATGGGCTGCGGCACAATGCTGCTGAGAAGCCAGGTGATGACGAGTTCGCGTATTACCGCTCCACCGGGCAGCATCGATGCGAATCCGACCACTGCGCCGAGCGAGATTGCTGAGACACAGGCCGCCCAAGCTTGAAAGGTTGCTAAGCCAGGGTTTGACTGGATCCCGCAGAGGACTAGCCAACCCGCAGTGCCGTGAATGAGCCAGCCTAACGCCATCCACGCGCAAGTGCGAATCATCATTGTCCAGGTGAACGCTTCGCTGACTGATTTGGGCATGCGACCGATTTTGCTTTTGGCCAAGATTGCTAAGATCGCACGAAACGTATGCGGTAATAAAAACAGCAACGAACAAGGAATGCATATCGCAGACAGCAACACCATCCAGCCAGGTGGAAACTCCGGCGCGAAGAAAAGAAAAAGGCAACCAATGATCGAGCCAACGGCGACGCTAGTCAGCGTCTCCACAAAGATGGCAACAACCGTAGGTTTAATTTCGATGCCAAGTGGTGCAAGCCGCCCAACACGCAGAACGATGACCATCGCTTTGCCGGGAACATACTTGCCGAGATGACCGATGAAATAAGCATGCAAACCAATCCATCTAGGAACTTTCTGTCCAAAGCTTGATAACGTTTGCAACCAAGCGATGGCGGCCGGGAACATGCCTATCGCATAGGCAAGTACACCTAATAAAAGCCATCGAAAATCCATCGCCGAAAAATCAAGATGCTCGCGATGAAGGAGAACATCCTCATATGCTTTACGAATCGTCAGCACGAGGAACAACAACACTAGAATCGCGATACCCCATTTTGCTATCGGCTTCCATCGCGAGAACGGGTTAGGTTCGTCTTTCTTCTTTTCTTTGTCGCTTTGCGTCATGGATCAATTGCTTTGGACGGTTTTACGATAAAATCACGATGGAAATACTGGCATAGAACCAATCTTTGTCCAGGTCTATCCCAGGGTTCATGTCGATCATTTGAAACCTTTTACCGAAAAACTGGCTCGATGGCGCGATATATCTCTTTTGCTGTGTTACTCGCCATCATAGTTGTGATCGGTGCGCTCTTTTACAAAGTCATGATCGGGTTCTTTGTACCCGTCTTTTTGGCCGCAGTTCTCGTCGTTGTTTTTAGGCCGCTCCATCGTTGGGTTTGCTCGAAAGTTGGTGATCGCGAGCACATCGCGGCAGGAGCCACTACGACCCTCATCGTGCTCATTGTCTTGCTCCCGGCTGGTCTCGTTCTAACAATGGCCGCTATTCAAGGTGCGAATCTGTATAGGAACTTCGACTCCTCCAGCGTTAAGTTTGGGTTAGCAAAACTCCGCGCAAACCCTCTGCTCAGCTTGGACTTTCCCTATGCAAAGCAGGTTCAAGCGATTCAGGAAAAGGTCAGCGACATCCAGTTGCAAGTCGCAAAGCAGCAACCCTATCAGGACCTCATCAGCGATAAGGGATTGCTACGAAGTGACATTTCCGAGCTGTCTGCATTGCTTGATCAACTCGGCCCGAGTTTGATTGAAGCGAGCCGATCCGCATTCTCAGAGAAGATCATTCAGCTTAGAGGAATGAATATCCCCAAGGTCTCCCACCCCCATTCCGTGGACGAGGAGATTGCCACTTTCTTTTTGGAGACCGGGGATGAACTGAAGCGTCAGATAGCAGCCAGGGCATTGGAGCCCAAGGCTGCCGCAGAACTAAAGGGGCAAACGGAACTGAAGGGACTGGATGATTTGCAAAAGGACGAAGCTTTGATGTTGCCAGTCAAGCCGGAATCGCATTTCACCACCTTGAACCCATCCGAGATTGCTTTGGCCCTTGAAGCTCGCACGGCATTGATTGCCAAGGGACTTGAATGGGATAAAGCGCTAAAGGAAATGCGATTGCAACTAGCTGCTTGTTATCCAAATGAAGAGCCGACCATGGCTCAATTGCAACGCGCCGTTGTCGGCTTAGTAACGCAATGGCAACAGACGCGTGAAACCATCGCTGGCGGTCCTTGGGCGTCATTTCTAAAGGATCTTGCAAACCCATCTGACGAAGACGTTGAGAAAACATACAGGAGTTTCTTCACTTATATCCAGCCTCGTTTGGTAACCTTGACCGGTGACTCGGCAGCGTTCTTGCTCAAATTCATGATTTCAAGCAGTATCCTTCTCGTATCGCTCTACTTCTTTCTGTACGACGGGCCGGGCATGGTGCAAACGTTGATGGAGCTGAGTCCTTTGGATGACCGCTATGAGCTCGAGCTGCTGGCGCAATTTGATCGCATCTCGCGGGCAATTGTTTTGGCCACTGTGCTTTCAGCCCTCTTACAAGGACTGGTTGCGGGGATCGGTTATTACTTTGCAGGCATGCCCTCTTTGATTTTGTTGACAGCTTTGACAGCAACCTGCGCGTTGGTTCCGTTCGTCGGCCCCGCCATCGTCTGGGTGCCGGTCTGCTTGTATTTAGCTTTCTATCAAGAGAACTTGTTAGCTGCGGGCTTG
>JBBRGW010000252.1:0-6421 GCA_038223525.1 Pirellulales bacterium | reverse complement strand
TGGCAGCACAGGCTCATACGGTGGCAGCACAGGCTCATACGGTGGCAGCACAGGTTCCTACGGTGGTAGCACAGGCTCCTACGGTGGTAGCACAGGCTCCTACGGCGGCAGCACAGGCTCCTACGGCGGCAGCACAGGCTCAATGCAGTCTCGTAGTTACGAAAGTTATCCATCTGAAGTGCCCATGATGATGGACGGCGGGTACAGCTCAGGAGCTGGCGAGACGCCGATCTATAACTCGGAAATCATGTCCGGTGCGTCGCTAAACACACGAACCACGAACAGGCTGGCTTCCAACAATGCAATCCAGCCAAATGAAGTTCATTTGACAGTGAATTTGCCTGAAAACGCAAAGGTTTTCGTCAATGGCAACCCAACTTCAACAACCGGCACACGACGGCACTTCATCAGTCGCGACCTCAGTCCAAAAGAGGCTTATCGATTTGAAGTAAAGGCCGTAATGACCAAAGAAGATGGCACCGAAGTCGTTCAAAACAAGACTTTGGTTTTGGAAAGTGGCAACGGGGAGGAGCTGAATTTTGACTTGCTTAAAGCCGATGACCCTGTTGAAACCATTTTGACGCTTCATGTCCCCGAAAAGGCGCGCGTTGTCTTGGCTCAAAACGCAACTAAAAGCGAAGGAGAATCGAGGATTTTCCGAACCAAGCAGTTGTCGGAGGGCCAATCCTGGGATGACTACAAAATCGAAGTCACCTACGAAGGAGTTACCAAAGAGCGAACCATCCGATTGATCGGTGGCGACAAACTTGAGTTCTCATTCAATTTCGATGACTCGGATACGACCAACAAAGTTGCTCTCCGATAATTGTTCGATAATTGTCCGGTAAACATTGCGATCGACATTGCGATCGACGGTTTTAGACCCTCGCCCCCAAAAATGGCGAGGGTTTTTCATTGGGTCTTTGCGTTAGTGCCGTGATAGCCTTGCGACCGCAGTACAGAATTTGCTACTCTCCCGCATGGATGTTCCTATGCGCTAGCAACGCTCATCGCGAGCATAACTATTACCCAAGTCGCCATTAGCGTTGAACTGTCATGATCCATCAAAGACTATTCGTGTCGTTCTTGCTCATTGCCGCAATCTTCACCTGCGTAAACTTGTCACCGTCGATTGGACAAGACGCTTCAAACTATCTCCTTTTACAAAACGGAAATGTGCTAAAGGGAGTCGTTCGTTCTGAAAAGGATCGTGTTTCCGTATCATTGGATGGAAATAGCAACGTCTACTTAACTCCGAAACAGATCTTGCACATTGGCCCGACTCTCGAGTCCCTTTACCAGTACCAGCGAACTGTTGTAAGGCAATGGGGAACCGGTGAACACTGGCAATTGTCCCATTGGTGCATCCAGCAAGGCTTGCTGGATCACGCAATCGAACACTTCAAAGCTTTGGAACAGTCCGCTTCGGATTCGCCTCGCTATAAGCAGCTTGAACATGAATTGCGCGAAGCTCTTTTGGCAGATCAACAAGTGCAGATGCTGCTGCAGAAACGTAATCCAATCGAGGATCCAGCATCTGCGGAGCCGATACAGTCGGCAGTCGGGGATGTCGTCCAAGCCAGCGCGGAATCATCACGTTTCAAGTCCGCCGCAAACGTCGTAACTGAAGCAGAATCGACCGATTCATGGAACAAACATGAAATCCCAAGTTATATTCGCACCACGTTTCACAAAACGATTTTGCCTGTGCTTGTCTCGCGCTGTGGCCAGTCCGGTTGCCACGGTATGCTAGGGAAATCTGAATTTCATATTTACCAACCTCTTGGTGATCAAGCCGCAATCATGTTGGCGCGAGATCTCGATGCGGTGCTGAAATACATCGATCGGGATCGTGGCCAAGATAGCATCCTTCTCGCATATGCGACCAAGGCGCATGGAATTCAGAGGAACCCTAGCTTGAGTGCATCGCGACCCGATGAGAGAGCGCATATTGAACGGCTTCAGTTTTGGATCAAGTCGCTTGTGTTGTCCAAAAAACCGGAAACGACCATGCCGGTTCAGTTTCCGGTGGCTTCAGCGGTTAGTGGACAAGCCAGTCCTGCGGTTGGAGCTGCAGTCACTTCCGCAGTAGCAAACATTCCGACTCCTAACGCGTCGACTTCGAACCGCAAATCCAGACTCCTAACCGAAGTGGAAGAGGACCGAAATGCAAAACTGTCCAAGCCACCCAAGTCTGCTCCGGACGCGGAGTTCCTAACGATGTCGGAGATTTCGCAACTTGAAAAGGCAATCGAAAAGTTTGAAAAACAAACAGGCGGGTTCGATGCGTCATCGAGTAAAAAGGATCCGTTTGCCCCCGATGTATTCAACCGCAAGTTCAAATGACAGATTACATAAGGGTTGGCAAACTTAGTTGCACGACGCTCGGCGGCGTTATTCCGAAGACGCAGAGAGTCGCATAACTAAGAGCGGCTTACATAAGCAAAAGTGAGCAATTTCTGGTATACTTTCTGCTACCGCCTAACTCGTAATCGGATTCGCTTTTTTAGAAAGATCAAAACATGAGTACGGGAGAGGGATCCTCCACGTCGTTCGAGACCATTCACGGGCGCAACTACCCAACCATCCGGCAGTTCACGGTTTTTCTTGAGAACCGAGTTGGGCAACTGCTTGAAGTGGTTCGCCGATTCGAAGGGACGGGGATTCGTATCGTTGCCTTGTCCATCAACGATTCCGCTGAATGTGCCTTTGTTCGGTTCCTATTGAGCCACGCTGAGCGTGGGCGCGAGATCTTGGAGCGAGCCGGACTCGCCATCATCGAGAGCGATTTGATCGGAGTTGAGCTACCCAAAAGCTCCCAACCTCTCCTGCAGATTTGCACCGCGCTTCTTCAAGCGGAAATCAATATCATCCAGGCCTACCCATTGCTGTTTCGTCCCAACGGCGAACCGGCCGTTGCAATCATGGTCGACAACACCGAGCATGCCTTGGAAACATTGGCCGATAAAGGTTTTACTATGATCACCGAAGGGGATCTGCTCGACGGCACGGTCTAGTCCATGAATTCCACACCCAGTGCAGTCTCGCAGAGTATCGCGACTCAAGTCATTTGGATGCTAGCGCATCGAGAATGGGTTCGTTTTTTTCGTCAACCTTTTCGCGTGATCGCGGCGTTAGGGCAGCCCATTTTGTTCTGGATATTGTTCGGGACCGGTATGCATAGCGCTTTTCGCGGCGGTGGACAAGCGGGTGACTTCATGACCTATTTCTTGCCCGGAACCACGGCCATGATTCTGCTCTTTACAGCGATCTTCGCAACGATATCCATTATCGAAGATCGACGCGAAGGGTTCTTGCAGAGCGTGTTGGTTGCTCCTACGCCCCGCTGGACCATTGCGATGGGGAAAGTCCTCGGCGGCTCAGCCATTGCATGGGTACAAGCCATGGTCTTTGTCGCAATTGCGGTCGCTACCGGTATGGTTAGCATCGGCCCACAGACATTGCTGCTCGTTGGATTCATGTTTCTCGCAGCTATCGCCATGACCAGTCTCGGAGTTTGTTTTGCATGGCCAATGGACAGCACCCAAGGCTTTCACGCTTTGATGAATATGGTTCTCATGCCGATGTGGTTGTTAAGCGGTTCTTTTTTCCCAATACCGGCGCTCACTGGCGGGGAGCCTATGGGCCAAATGGCTATGCACTGGATCATGCGCTGCAATCCGATGACTTATTCTGTCTCTGGGATGCGGCACTTGATGTCGAATGTCGCTCAAGACGAACGCTTCTGGATGCCTTCGCTCGCATCCAGCGTATTGGTAACGCTTGTTTTTGCCATCGTTGCTTCCGTTGCTGCTTCGTTTGTTGTACGCAGAAACCAAAGGGGTGAATTGCAATGAATCGAGGAACTATTCGCGCTTTGGGCATCATCGCCGGTATCCTCGCAGGCACGATCGCTGCACTGCTTTTTCGGGGGCAATTGCATTCGCTCCCGAACAACTTCGAATCCAAGCAGTCCTCAAGCAATGGACCAACGCAGGAGGGTGAAGAGTTCCGAATGCCTGCGACCGCTCCAGATCCTGGCAAGCGAAACGGGCTAAAACAGATGGTTGCCGGAGCGAAAAAAGAAGATGGTTGGCTGAAAGAATTCGAACTCACCGAACGGAGCGGCCGCAACATCAAATCCGAAGAACTGCGGGGCGAGCCCTACATCGCCTGTTTCTTCTTTTCAACTTGCCCCGGTTCCTGTACCAGGCAAAGCAACCAAATGCAACTGCTGCAAAACAAGTTCAAAGGGAAACCCATCAAGTTCGTGAGCATTTCAGTGGATCCCGAAATCGATACGCCAGAAGTGCTCACCGAATACGCCGATCGATTCCAAGCGATCCAAGACAAATGGTTGTTTTTTACCGGCCCAATGGATTACATTATCCGGGTTGGAACGGAGAAGTTCTTTCTCGATGGTGTCGAGAAACGTGGACACCCTGACCGTTTTTGTTTGGTCAATGCGGAAGGAGACATCGTTGGCTCTTACGTTTGGCTAGAACAATCCGAACGCGACCTGTTGATGGCTCATGCAAACGAACTGCTCGGGCTCAAATAATCCTGCTTGGGCGAACGGCAGAAAGAAATCGACCCGTGGAGCCATAAATCTTAGTGGAACTCGCCAAAGTTCCAAACGCTGCAGAATTCTAGCGAATTCCACTACGGGTAATTCTCATACTGCCGCCCGCCTTAATGAACTTTACAATACTTATTTGGTGAATCAACCATGTCCTCACAGCCCGCATTTCCATCCGGCGAAGAAAACCCTTATGCAGTCACATCGAATAGTCCGTATGGAATGCAGTCCAATATAGATGTTCGCAACGAGATCTACCAAGCCGCTGGCGTTCTCATCATGCACAAAAATGCGGTGCTGCCCAATCGCTGTGTTAAATCCAATGAGCCGACCGAGGAGCGATTAAAGCGGTCGCTTTATTGGCACCATCCCGGATTCTATTTGTTGATCCTGTTTAATCTCGTTGTGTATGCCATCGTCGCCTTGATTATTCGGAAGTCGGCAGTCATTCAAGTCCCTCTTTCGCAGCCATTCAAGCGTCGCCGAATTCGCAATATGCTCATCGCTTGGTCGAGTGTGCTGTTGGCCATCGCCTGCTTGGTCGTGGGCCTCGCCATCGTGGACAGTCGCGCTCAACAGCCAATTGGCGTGGTGTTTATAATCCTGTTTCCCGTCCTACTGCTCTTCGGTGCATTGTTCGGTCTGTACGGCTGTAGAGTGGTTTATGCAAAGAAGATCGATGAGCACTTTGTTTGGCTAGGTGGCGTGAGCAAAGATTTTCAACAATCATTTCCTGCTTGGCCGTACTGACGATTTCCCACTGAAGCCGAATGCGTCACTCATTGCTTACAGGAATCGTCGAAAGGATAGAAACTGCCCACGCTGGTAAGTCGACAGGGAATCCACTCATCTGCATTTGCCTCCAGTCGATCTCAGGCACAACGCCGCCCATAAGTTCTTCCACCTGAACTCCTGATTGGCTTAAAGTATCCCCAAGTGGCTTGATAAACGCACGGCTGTTTGACTCGGAATAGTTCACGACGACCAATAGCAAAGAACCGTTCGTTTGGCTCCATTGAAAGGCGACGATATTCGCATGCGATCGATCCGCCTCATCGATAGGTTTGGGGTCAAGCAGTTGCCATGCACCTTCCTTGAGAATCGGTAGTCGCAACACATTCAGCACTTTGCGATAAAGGCTCGCAATGTCGGGATCTGTTGCTTCTATTGGGCCTCGGATCACGTGCGGCGAAATTCGTTTGCGATGCCCTTCGAGTTGCCCGTGATGGAAGAATCGCAAACCTGGCGTCATGTAGGTTAAAACCGCCGCTGCCTGGTGCTTTGCAAACGAAAACACCTCGGCCGCCCTCGCTTCATCGTGGTTCTCCAGGAACCGAGCTAGGCGATTTTGGAAATCGAGACCCGCGACCAAGTGCCAATGGACGGGGCCAGCTTGGCCATCCCGCAATCGATCAAGGAGCCGTTTGTCGTAGCAGTAGTCGAATCCCTGTTGCTGCAGTTCCCACTCCAAATCCCAATAGACCTCGGCTATAAAGACAAAGCCCGGTTGCGATTCGCGAACTTTGCGAATCGCGTTAGGCCAAAACGCTTGCGTCTCAATTCCCCAAGTACGCTTAAAGACCGACGGCAATATCAACATCGCCATATCGCATCGAACTCCATCGCAGCACTGAGAAATTCGCTGCAATTCTTCCAGCATGGCGTGTTGAAGTGCGAGATTGCCATAGTTGAGCTGGAGCGTGTCGGCCCAGCCGGAAAAATACGGATCCCGCCCTAACGCAACGATGCGTTCGCAACTCGCGGTCGAAATGCGGCGATAGTTCTTCGGCTGGTTTACAAGATCTTCTTCCGAACCCAATAAAAAATAGTCGGGATGTTCAT
>JBBRGW010000251.1:0-6440 GCA_038223525.1 Pirellulales bacterium | reverse complement strand
GGAGAATTCGAACTCTCGGTTTGAGCATGTTTTAGCTGGACGGCTTGAGAGCCCCAGTTCGGAGCTCGGCCGGCATGAACGTATGCGGTTGTTGGCCGATGCGATCGCGGTACTTCCTGCGGAGCAAAGGCAAGTGATTCTGCTGAGGCACATCGAAGGGCTGCCGTTCGCAGAAGTTGCACAGCAAATGGAACGCACGTCGGGGGCTTGTCGAATGCTTTGGCTGCGAGCCATGGACCATCTCAGAGCTAGCTTGAATGGAGCTGAACTCGAATGAAATTCGGACTTACCGCCGCGGATTACGCGAGCCTACTATCCCCGCAGGATAAGGAACGGCTCGCCATCATCCTAGACCAGTACTTGACGAAGGTCGAACAAGGCGATGAGCCGAACCTGACACAATGGTGCCGAGAGCATGGCGATCTAGCCCCCGCGATTCGTCATTACGTTCAGAGTTTGAGATTTCTAAAGGACGCAGTGGGTGAAAGCGAATCGCAATCAACTCGTAACAACGAACCAATCGATGCACCCGATAAGCAAATCGGGGACTATAAAATTGTTCGCGAGATCGGTCGTGGTGGAATGGGTGTGGTCTACGAGGCGCATCAGATATCGTTAGGGCGACGCGTTGCGTTGAAGCTGCTGCCCTTCGCCGCCGTTTTGGACCAACGCCAAATAACTCGCTTTCAAAACGAAGCCCAGGCGGCAGCCCAGTTGCATCATCCGCATATCGTGCCGGTCTATGCGATCGGTAGCGATCGCGGTACCTACTTCTATAGCATGCAATTCATCGATGGCGATTCGCTCGAGCATGTGATCGCTGGATTGCAATCCGGATGCAATTCGTGGCCACCTGCGAGCAACGTTCCTAATCGTCCGAGCGTCATCGGTTGCGACCGAAATGGGACAACGATGGACGCAGACTTGATGAGACTCGACGCCTCCCTGAGCGAGGAGGCTCTCCATCCAGAAATGCGATTATCGTCCAATGGCGCGGCAGCAACGGAGTCCAACAAGAGGTTAGCGACGCATGTTTCGGCACGTTCGCGAAACCATGTGCGCCGCATTGCCGAGCTTGGCGTCCAAGCAGCGGATGCGATTCACTACGCGAATCAAAACGGCATTGTGCACCGCGACATCAAACCCTCCAACCTACTGATCGATCGAGAAGGAAAGTTGTGGATTGCGGACTTCGGCTTGGCGCAGTGCGTTGGCCTTGGAAATCTAACACGCTCCGGGGATGTGCTTGGGACGCTCCGGTACATGAGCCCAGAGCAGGCTGCCGGAAAAACCCATTGGATAGACAACCGAACGGATATCTATTCGCTGGGGCTAACGCTTTACGAACTGTTGACTCTCAGCCCAGCGATCCTAGGGAACGATCGCATGGCCATGTTGCGCCAGATTGAGAGCGAGCAGCCGACCGCTCCTCGCCGTCTCAATCCCTCTGTCCCGGTGGATCTCGAGAACATCGTCCTCAAGGCGATATCTAAGGAGCGCGAGGACCGCTACGCCACGGCGGGTGAACTTGCCGCCGACTTGCAGAGATGGCTCGATGGGAAAACGACAATGGCGCGTCGACCATCTTACGTGGATCTTGCATCGCGTTGGGTCTCGAAGAATGCGCGTGTTGTAACGATCGGACTGGCCGTCTTGTTGATTCTCTTTTCGATCGCTTCCGTGACCGCATCGTTGTTTCGAGCCAAGAACCGAGCCATCGAAGCCGCAAATAATCTTGCCGTACAGCACTTACGGGATGCAAACGAAGTAGTCGATCGATTCGGCGCGCAACTGTTGACAAAACTGGAGTGGTTGCCTGGTACCGAAGAACTGCAACAAGAAGTTGCACAGAATTCCATCGACTACCTAAACGCGTTTGCCGACTATGCATCGCATGATCCCAATCAACGCACTGCCGTCAGCCTTGCGCTGTTCAAGCTTGCGAAACTGCAGGAACTGCAAGGCGCCGACTTGGATGCAATCAATACCTATCGCCGTGCCATCGAGTCCATGACCGATTTGGGATTCAAGCACGGCGATGGACGCGATCTCAGCGATGATATCTTCACGTGCCGCAACAACATCGCATGCCTTTTGATGCGAGTTGGGCATCTGGACGAAGCGGTCGATGGATTCCATGAATCTCTCCAATGGGTAGATCGAATTTCCCCTAAAAGCAGTTCCCAAGAAAGCAAGAGATCGCTGCGGCAAGCATTATTGCGTCTCAACCTAGGACACCTTTATCGAGAAAGAGGTGAGGAGCGATTTGCTGCACGCGAGTTCGAGGCCGCTTGGACGCAGCTTCACAAAGTTGGCGCCAGGCTTGACGAAGCGGCTATAGGACTGGAAGCGGATCTCCAACAGATGCTGGTCACTGCATTGCTCCAGGTAGCATCGGGTGATGCAAATAACGGCGATGCGCATGACGGCGATGCGCACGACGGCGATGCGAAAGATAACGACGTAGGGATGTTGAACGTCGCCTTGGCGTTAGCTCAAGCCACTGCGATAGCAAGCGGCGATTCCATTGCCGCACAGCATGGGGTCTGTGTTTGTCAATTGGCCCTCGGAGCATGCATGTCAAAAAGAGGCGACATCCAGAAAGCCAAAGGCTGGTTCGAAAGAGCAGCCAATGGACTGCATCGACTCGCCGAAAGAAGCCCAACCGCCGTTCGCTTGCTCAGCGATGAAGCGAGCGCGCTAAACAATTTGGGGCAAGCGGAGTTGGCGTTGGGCGACACTTTAGCTGCCATGCAAGCGTTCGTTTCTTCTCGCAAGATCCTAGAAGCGTTGGCGGCGAACATGTCGGATTACGCGATTCGAAGCAACCTCGGCGGCATACTTCACAATCAAGCGATCGTCGAAGAAAGCAACGGAAACCTAGAATCCGCACTGAGTTTAATAAATCAAGCGATCAGCCAACAATCGTTAGCCTTGCAAGTCGCTCCGAACTGCAAGCGTTGCCAAACATTTTTAGCTAAGCACCAATCGCTTTTGCTGCAAGTATCGGACAAAAACCTATCGACAACCGTTAATGTTAGCCCCCTAACAAACGATGAAAGAACACATGAAAAATTCTGAGACCCCAAGGTACCAGATAAAGAGGAATGCTCGCAAGCATTTCCGCAAAATGGTACAACGCAGCTTCGGCTTGGAGTGTCTAGAGAAGCGAACGGTATTTGCCAACGATCTATCCCCTATGCTCGATGAAGTTGCTACTTGTTTCGCTTCTTTGGTCGAGGAGAGTCGAGCCGCACCGAACCAAAACCGGACTGTCGAGGTATCCAATTCGCCGTTAACGCTGACTCAAGGCGACGTCATTCGATTTGAAGTGCCAGAAACGATTTTGCTCCAGCTGACCAGTCTCGGTACGTATGAATTTCAGGTCTACTATTCAGAGAACTATTTCTCGTATGACTCACTCATTCCTTTTGCAAGCGGGAATGCGGCCAACGACCGGACGATCCAATCGATTGCTGACCAGCCACAATTCCGCCATTTAGAATCGGACCAATTCAAAGCGGACAAACAGGTTTTAGGCCAACGGGTTTTAGGCGAACAGGTTTTAGGTGGATCGGGCAACGATGTGTTGCAGGGGGATTCTTCATCGGTCGAGCGCAGTGGTTTGGACACACACTCTGACGGCAGAAACTTGGCAGGACAATATTCCACAATAGTCTTGGCAAGCCTGACTGCGTCACAAGATTTTGACGGGACTATTCGCCTCTTTGATTTCAATTCAGATTCGTTCTTGCATTCGAGCAGCTCAGCCATTGCAGGGCTACCAAATGAAGTGCGAATAGAACCGCGGATTACCGTTCCGACAGCGATGCGCGATCCTGGAGCCACGTTGGTCAAAACGATTATTGTCAACCGCGCCGCTACAGGTCTATTGGTGTCTGAGGAAAACGGCAGTATTGAGGCGACGAGCAATGACATGCCGGCTACTGCGGAGCTACCTGAGACTACGAGTACCGTATCGCCGAAAGAAGACTCCTCTGAACAAAAGCCCAGTCGATCGGTTGTGACGCTCAAGACGATCGATATCTCGATGGTCAGACGAAACGAACCCGCACGCGCTTGGATGCGATCGTCGACCATAGCTAACCCTGCGATTCAGCGAGAATCCGAATCGAAACAAACGGCATCCGACGCCGCGGTCATTGCCTTGGCGACCTCTGGTAAGTTGGCAGCGGAGTCGAGTAAACCGAACCGGCGAGAGCTGCGTGTTCCTGGAACACATTTGCAACCGGTCGAGTTTTTACTAGCAAAGAGCGCATGCGATGAAGACTCTGCAGATCAGATGAACGCCGAGCGAATTCTGGCAACGGATCGCGCCATCAGTGACTACTCGGACTCGGACCCCGCAGAAAACGCCAAAAAATGGGAGGCGATGAGACTGTTCCCTGCTACTTCGATGCAATCTGAACGATCCGCGTCAAACTGGCTGTTGGCTGAAAGGGAAGGAGTTCTGGACCAGCATGCAATTGCAGATAGCTGGATCGAGCCACGCGCTAATCCTTACCTCAATCCGATTCCTGGCAGCATTGTATTGACAAGAGAATCCTGGACGAATGCTCTGCGGAATGCTTCGGAATCGGCAGCCGGACAAGCAATGCTCGCCAGCCTGACCACGCTGGCCGTACAGCACAGAGATATAAACGTATTTGGAACAAAAACTGCTTGGGAGTTCGTGACAAAGACGAATCAAAACAGTCCTGTATAAAAAGCTTCACGATAGATTGTAGCCCGAGACCGGTTTCCCGAGTGAAACTTTGTTCCATCGATAATTAGCAATATGAGATTGAACCATGATCAAAACACGCCTCAGCCATCGCAACTCGTTCCGAAAACTCTTTGTAGAAACGCTTCAGGATCGAAGGCTTATGGCTGCCGACGTGGCATCACCTCTCGCAGCATGGGTCTACAACTGCGAGATGACGGAGACCCCGGCAACCAGCTCACTCGTCGCATTGCAATCGCCGTCCGAGTCAAAAGTCACGCATTTCCAATCGGAGGTCGAGACCTTGGGTGCGCTACAGCAAATGGCAATCGAACAATGGAAGGGCTGGTTTGGAAAGCCTTGGAACGATTATATGTTCATGACAAATCGATTGTCCGCATGGGACAGTTCAAGCCTTTCCGCTAACTCAATGGCTTTGACTAGTTCATCCTATTCCTCGACCGCTGGGAACGTGCAAACAGCGGGTGTCGCTGAAGCAGATAACTCGCTGTTTTCAAACGACGGCTATGCATTTGTATTTCGAGATCAAGTACTGCGCATCATCGACATCCGCGATCCTAAGGATCTCAAAGAAGTGTCTCGGATCGAAATGCCCGGCATGACCGCCTCAATGTTTCTAGAAGGTGACAAACTTGTCGTAGTTTCGGCCGGGTATCACGACGAGTCGGTATCGTCCTTTGCACAGCCAAATTATTTTACGCAAGTAAAGCTTTTCGATGTATCGGCCAAGGATGCACCCGTTTTCACTGACGGCTTCAACATTGACGGCACGACGAATGTTGCTCGACTCGTTAACGGCAAACTAGTCCTTGTGCAAAATACTCGGGACGCTATGCCGCAGCCACGTATGATCAATGAAGTCGGTGACTTTGGTGCTTGGACGAGTCGCTATGAAACCCAAGAAGAATACTTCAATCACGTATCGCCTACTCTCGTCAACTCTGCGTTGGTCAACTACCAGCAGATAGGCAAGGATGGAAAAGTCGTTTCGGAAGGGGTGCTCGGTGACTGGCGAGATGTTGCCTTTGCAGGTGGCGGATTGCTAACCAACGTGGTTTCCATCGATCTCAACGTCGAGAAGCCGAAGTTGGATTCGATGGAATCGGTTTTCGGTGGAATGGTAGCGAATACGTACGTGACCGAGAGCAGCATTTACTTGACGTATCCACAGAGTGACTGCGTTACGAGGATCACTCAAATCGGACTTGGTAACGGTCCATCCACGGCGGGAAGTAAAAGCCCGCAAGGGGTTACAACGCTCGGCTTTGGTGATGTAAAAGGTACCATACGCAATTCGCGATTCATGGACGAATACGACGGGTATTTGAGAGTGGTGACCAGCGAAGACGGTTCGAATAGCGGCGGCCGAATTAGGAATTCCGCGAACGTCTTCGTCCTGAAGTTGGGCGATAGCGAACTGAAAAAGATTGGCTCGCTTTTGGATATTTCGCGGGGCGACCAAGCGTTTGGTGCAGAGTTTGACGGTCCGCGTGCGTTTATCACGACGGGGTTCATTGACCCGAGTACCTTTCGGTCGTTTGATCCGCTTCATGGAATCGACTTGTCAGATCCTACCAATCCCACGGAACTCAGCGACGTCGTAATCCCGGGCATTACGGACTACGTTCAATGGATCGATTCGAATCACTTGTTGGGTATAGGGATGTTCGAGGAGCAATCGCAATGGTTCACCCAG
>JBBRGW010000250.1:0-6441 GCA_038223525.1 Pirellulales bacterium | reverse complement strand
AATCAAATCAAAGCAGAAATTGCAACTGACTCGGATACGATGACAATCGTCGCATCTAGCCGTCCGAATGAACCTTGAGCTAGCGATCTTCGGCTTATTACGCCAGAAAATTCTGCATTGGTGCTTAACTCTTCGTTATGCGGCGACTGATTCGCCCTATGGGTATGGAATCGGTTGGGTAAACTAGTCAATCGCAATGTTTTGCGTTAGCATAAATGGCATGATAAGTACCCAAGGAAACGAAACGTCGATAGAGGCCATGAGCACCACTCCCGCATTAGAAATTGCACCTCTATGGATTGGGAATCTAAAAGTGGATCCGCCGATCTTCCAGGCCCCGATGGCTGGCTACACCAATTTTGCATTCCGACAGATTGTTCGCGAATACGGCGGAGCTGGGTTGCAGGCGACTGAAATGGTCAACGCTCGTGGCTTCGTCTGGCTAGACGAACATGATTGCGAACACCCGGATCGTTTGTGGGGCGTTAAGGAGGAAGCCCGTCCGCTTGCGGTGCAAATATGGGATAACGATCCCGAGATCATGGCAAAGGTTGGGATCAGGTTGGCCCAGGAGTACGGTGTGAGCGTCGTCGATATTAACTTTGGTTGTCCGGTCAAACAGGTGACCGAGAAAGCTCATAGCGGTTCGTACCTTCTTCGAGATCCAGAACGGATGTACGCGATCATCTCGCGACTAGTGGAAGTCTGTCATCCGACCCCTGTTACTGCAAAGATTCGGTTGGGTTGCACTCGAAAAACGATGAACCACATCGAAATTGCCAAGGTCGTGGAGCGGGCCGGAGCTTCGGCTTTGACAGTCCATGGCCGAACCGCCGAGGACTTCTTCAAAGGGTCTGCGGATTGGAATCGAATCGCCGAAATCAAAGAGCATCTAGAAAAAATTCCATTGATTGGCAATGGCGATCTTCAAACACCAGAGCAAGTGGTTCACGCGTTTTCACATTATAAGGTCGATGGGGTCATGATCGCTCGGGCCGCGCTCGGTCGGCCGTGGTTGTTTGCCCAAGCGGCAGCGGCCTTAGCGGGAAAGCCCATCCCTCCAGAACCGACGCTTGATGAACAGAGGGCATGCATGCTGAGGCACTACGATTTGGTGGTCGATCGATTTGGAACCCAAAAAGGGACCATGTTGATGAGGAAGTTTGCCTGCTGTTATGCGCAAAGCAAACATGGAGCGAGGCATTTCCGAACCCATGTCGTCAAGGTGGAAACGCAGAAGCAGTTTTACGAAGTGGTCGAGAAGTACTTCCCCCGGGAGCAAGATCCATCGAACTCAAAATTGCCTGCCTCGGATTCGCCGCCGTCCAGTGAGGAGCTGGACGTGTGCAGCGAACCAAGCGAAGACTGCTGCGGTTAGAACGAATGCCTCCATCCCAATCAAGCCGATACCTGGACTCGTCCGCTTTAACGAGGCTCGAACGGATGCGGTTTTTAACGCATCGTAAAGTCGAGGGGGCCTACAGCGGCCGTCACGTTTCAAAGCGACTCGGAGGCGCAGGTGAATTTGTAGATTATCGCGAGTACACACCAGGAGACGACCTGCGTAGGGTAGATTGGAAGGCGATGGGGAGGATGGGACGGACGTATTTGAAAATGTTCCAAGACGAAACCGACCTGAATTGCACGATGCTTATCGACAGCAGTGGATCGATGCTCCAAGGGGCACGGTCACCTAGAAATCATCAAGGATCCAAACTGGAATGGGCCCAGTATTTCTGCACCGCCTTGTCGCATTTGATCGTTTTGCAAAGGGATTCTGCTGGACTGGCGACCCACGCGAATAACCAAGTCACCTATTTGCCTCCATCTTCCTCGCTGGTGCAAAAAGCAGTTTTGCACAACGCGATCGGCAACCTTTTTCCGCAAGGGAATACCCAGCTGCAAGAGATCCTGAGCGACCTGAATCTGCGAGGGAAACGCAGAGGGGTTCTCGTTATTTTGAGTGATTTCCTTGTGGATTCCATGGAGCCCGTCCTTTCGAATTTACGGCAGTTTCGAACCAGGGGCTGGGAGTTGGTCGCGTTGCATTTGATGGACCCGAACGAGCAAAAGCTTCCGACGGGGAACGCGTTTCGGTTCGTCGGACTTGAATTCGACGGATTCGTCAATTGCATGACTTCGCAGATTCGAAAGGATTACGAAGATCGCTTTCAAAAACATCTTGAAAAAACGCGTACTTCTTTGCTTGGCATCGGATGTGACTACCATTTGATCTCGACAGCGACCAACTATCTTGACGTTTTGCGTTCGTTTTTGATTTTAAGAACTTAAGGCCGTTCGACCTGCCGGTGGCGGCACTGCAGTCGGTACTGTTTACCAAGATCGTACTATCTAACCGGAAAATAATCCGAATGTTCTGTTTTGCACACAAAGTGCGGTTGGAGCGATTGCCGATAACAACTCTAGTTTTTCCGCTGGAGACACGCGCAATTCTCTCATTGGATGAATAGAATAGCCCTAGAGTCAGCAGGGCGTGGAAATGGACCAATCGCTTCACCACTTGCTTGCTTCTCGTAATCGGTATTTCTAATCCATATGATCGCACAGAGTTTTAGTGCAATGGCGAAAACACGAAGCGACTCCTCACAGCTGCGTGCTCGTCAACGGTTGGGCAAATACCGCATCGAGCGACGGTTGGCTCAAGGTGGTTTCGCGTTTGTCTACCAGGCTCTCGATACGATCGAAGGTGTTCGCGTCGCGCTCAAAATGCCGCATCAATACAATGTGACTGCGAGCATGCTCGACAATTTTCATCGCGAGGCCAGATTGGTTGCGAAGCTCGACCATCCGAATATCTTGCCTCTCAAGGATGCTAGCTTTATCGACGGTCGATTCGTGATCACGAGTCGTTTGGGCGAGAAAACACTCGCCTGCCGCCTGCGCAATCGAATCTCTTTCGATTCGGCTTTGCTATTGATAGAGCAGATGATGGACGGTGTTGCCTACGCGCATCGAAACAAGATCATTCATTGTGACATCAAACCAGAGAACATGATTTTGCTTCCGGATGGTCGGCTTCAGTTGATGGACTTTGGAATCGCCAAGGTAGCGCAGCACACGATCATGAAAACCATGATTGCATCTGGCTCTGGAACGGTAGGCTACATGGCTCCTGAACAAGCGATGGGGCGACCGAGCGCGCGTTCCGACGTATTTGCAATCGGTTTGATCGCCTACAAAATCTTGACGGGCCATTTGCCTGAATGGCCGTTCGAATGGCCACCTGCCGGATATGCTACATTAAGAAGAAAAGCTCATCCCGAATTGATTGCGGTGATTCGGCGATCGTTAGAATTGAGACCAAGCCGCCGCTATCGCGACGCGAATGATCTGCTACGTGCGTTTCGGGCGGTAAAAGCTAAGTCGCTCAAGTTCGCTCATCGTCATCGCGCGGCAACGAACGGCAAATCGGTTTAGCCCATCGAGTCCGCAGTAGTCCCCACTTCATCATGCAACTATGATTCGCGTGCCAGTAGGGATCAATAACGCCGGTCAATGAAACTAGATGGCTTCGCCCAATAACAATCCGCTGCCTGACACCCAACGATACCCACTTTGTGAACCGTAAGCGCTAGCTTCGGGCCTAAAATTGTGACTAGCTTCGGGCCTGAATTCGCGAACCGTAAGCGCTAGCTTCGGGCCTGAGATTGTGACTTCGGGCCCGAGTTTTCCCCGAGGTGGAGAGGTAGAGTTGCATTGATCTATGTATCCTCCGAGTGAACTGTACTACCAGCTAGAGTTGTTCTCCGCAGGGGCGGCCGTTGTGCTCGATGCGGCTTTGCTTTTGATCGTTTTGGAACGCATCAATCGCCCCTTTGTCGCGATCTGGCTCAAAGTACTCATTCTTGGAACGATCCTGTTTCATGTCGGATACTTTGGACGAGTCTTGATCGGAAATGTTGACACATACAAAGCTGTGCATCTCGATCATCTGATGATGTGCTTGATAGTTTCCGGGTTGCTGCTGTTGCCGTCTGGTATGTTGCATGCAGCAATACGCATGTTTTGCACCGGACTGGAGGCGGAGCCGAAACGAGATTTCCGATACGGGGCACTTTATCTGCCGTTGCTAATGGCGGCGCCGGTTTTTCAATCCATCCTTTCTCGCAACGATCGGCTTTTTTTGGAGTCCATTGCGTGGTTCACGCCGGTCTACTTGGTTTGGTTTTTGGCCGCCAATTTCATCGCGATCGGATTCTTTCTGGCCTTTGCTAAGACCGCTGACGTTCCCTTCCCGTTCGCATCGAGGTTGGTTGCATCTCTTTTGCTAGTGTGCGTTGGAACGGTCGCTTACGTCTCTCTCTCACGTGACGCGAAATGGGAGCCAAGCCTTCGATTGGCTGTTTGCCTGTCTCCGTTGATACCAGAGGGGGTGTTCGTGTGGTACACACTAAAGCATCGTGTGCTCCCCCTGATTATGGACCGTACGCTTTTGTATGCCGTAGCTCTCATTCTCGGCTTGCTGCTTCATCAATTGATCGCAAGTCCCATCACCGGGATGGTCCGCGAGAGGTACAGCATGGATCTGAGCATCTTGGAGGCAATCTTGGTCATCGGTGTCCTTCTGCTTACACCGCCTCTCCGCAAGCGAATTAAGGAAGCGCTGCGATACTTGTTTAGCACCAACGTGTTCCACGTTCGGGATGCGACTCGTCTCCTATCCGTTAGTTTGTCGCAACAGGCAAATTTGGATCCAAATGCATTGACGCAATGGTTCGCAAATGAATTGGCGGAAAAGTTGGATTTGGACAAGGCGGTGATTGTTCTTAGTCCCAATGCGATCGCTGCCTCCAAGGCAAGCTTCTTTGCCTCAAACCTCAGAGGTGACTCGAACGAGCAAGCGACCCGAGAGGTGAACCCTTTGGACGATTGGGTTTGTATCTCACTGGCTGCCCAATCCACGGAACGCCTGGAAAGAGGAATGGTCGCACCGCAATCAAAGGGGCTCAGGCCGGGAGATGATTTGCTGGACAAAGCACTAAGAGCCATGGAACGGCAGGGGGTTTTGCTCGCCTTTCGGCTTTCGTTTCAAACGGTTCACGGGGCGGTGTTGCTCGGTGATCGGAAGAGAAACGATCGACTCGCAGACGAACAGATGATATCGATTGCCCTTCTCTGCGATCAATTGGCCGCCACGATTGGTAACAAGAACGAGGCGATGCGACGATTTCAGGTCGAGCGGCGAATGATGCAGAACGAAAAACTTTCGACCCTAGGGCTTATCGCTAGTTCGTTGGCTCATGAGCTTCGCAACCCGCTCTCCTCCATCCGGACGATTGCGTCATTAACCATGGAAGAACTCGGCCCGGGACACGCGAATCGACAAGATCTCGCCATCATCGTTACCGAAATTGACAAGCTATCCCAGACGACGACGAGGTTGCTCGCTTCGGCAAGACCAGCCGATGGAGTAAGCATTGCCGTCTCACCAGACGCGGTCATCGCCAAGTTGCTAACATTACTAACCCCCCTAGCCAAGCAACTGCATGTTGACGTACGCTGCTCGCTCGACTGTCGAGATGTTCTCGTACAAAGTTCGGAAGCGTCGATGAGTGAGATTTTCTTTAATTTGATTAAGAATGGAATCGAAGCAGCTACCGGGCGTCCGGACGCTTGGGTTCAAATTGATTCTCGCCCGATGGACTCTGCGACTATGCTTTGGGTCGTTTCGGACAATGGCCCTGGAATTGATGACGCACTGCTCAAAAGTCTATTCGAACCCTTCATCACAGGAAAATCCGAAGGGACAGGGTTGGGTCTTTTTGTGGTTGCAGAAAGGATCAAAGAGATCAGCGGCAAAATTGCATGCCAACGCAATAAGAATGACAACTCCACGGAGTTTCGAGTCACTTTACCTGTTAACTAATAAAAGAAACGGACAGGTCGAAATCGAAAGTTGCGACTGAAATTTCTCGCTGATAGAGGCCCTAAAGCTGGGCTGTTAAAAATTCGGTATTGACACCACATTTAGACGTTTCGTTTTTGTTCCCAAAATTTTGTCTTGCCCCCAGTTGGCTTGTCCAACTGGTGCAAAGGTTAGCGGCTAGAATCGCTCTTCCCACTTCTCGCGTCCCGAGTCGGGTTGTCCGACTGGAACGCAAGGTTCGTTAGCAAATGAACCTGATTCACCCGCGACGCGTTTGTCACGGGGGTCTTCGAAACAGTCGGTCTTTTTTCTAGCCTACGAACCTCGTTCACCAGGCGGCACGAGGCCGCCGGGGTCTTTCACAGCACAAAACCTGCGCAAACCAAAATCGCCACAATACCGAATTTTTAACGGGCCGCCCTAAAGCTCTAAATCGCTCTAAAGCGTTGGGCGCGGATGACTGGGAATGTGTCTCGCATCACCGTCCCTTCGCGGTTTAAGGCAAGCGGCAGGCTGTGTTATACCAGTCGTAGTTTGGGACCATTGTCCCGAAC
>JBBRGW010000249.1:0-6448 GCA_038223525.1 Pirellulales bacterium | reverse complement strand
ATTCGCGTTATTGCGAGTCCAGACTACAACGAAGAAAAAAATGTCTTTGACCTTGGGACAGCCAAAGCTGAGCTGGGTTTGAAAAAGAGCTTTATGCTTGCCGTGAAAAAAGAGGACGCCTCTGACATCCAATTGACGTTGGGCAAGGTTAGTCCAGAGAAAGCAGAAAAGACGGTGAAGGTCACGATAACTGAAGCTAAAGTGACCGCAAAACAAAAAATATTCTCAGTTGCTCTGGAGATTCCCGCCGGTACTCCACCCACGGAGTTCCTCGGCGCATTTAGCAAGGATTTCGGTAAAATAGTTTTGGAAACCAATATGGAAAGCGCGCCCCAGTTTCCGATGTACTTCAAGTTCCGTACAACGGAATAGTGCGAACGGACTGCTTGATGGGATGGAGACTAGTAACCGTGTTAGAGCATCGTGACGTTTCAAAGAATCGACGTGCCTTTAAGGGAATGCTAGCTCTGGGTATCGGGCTGAGTCTCTCCGTTGTTTTGCCAAATCTACAAGGACAGCCACCCAAGGGGGCACCTCTGAAAGAGAACAACGCTGCGGGCAAGGTACAGATTCGATTTCCCGTTGGATCACAGCCACAGCGGCCGGCAACCAATCCGAAACCTGGTGAACCGCTACCCGCGGGCGGAAAGCTTGCGGCAGACGTGTCCAAAAGCAATGTAGGGAAAGCTGAAAAAATGGAGTCGCTCCCACCGATCAGTGTGGCGACCAATGAAGAGAAGAATCAGAAAATCGCTGAAGACTGGAAGGACCCGCTTTTTGTTTTTGTGGTCACCGGTAACCAAACTGGGTACATGGAGCCATGCGGCTGTACCGGTTTGGAAAATCAAAAAGGTGGGTTGAGTCGACGAGATACGTTTTTGTCGTCGATCCGCAATCGCGGTTGGGAAGTCTTGCCCATCGATGCCGGCGGGCAAGTATTTAAGGTCTCCAAAGATTCAGCACCCGACCCACGTCGCGGGAGTCAAGCGGATATCAAATTCCGCTGGTCCTCAAACGCATTCGGGCTGCTCGACTATAAAGCGGTCGCATTCGGCGAAGACGACTTGCTATTGTCCGATATGGCCCTGATCAATGCGATGCTGGACAAGCCTGGCATGTTTGTATCGGCAAATGTCTCAATCCTGCGGGACAGCGACGTCAAGTTCAAGACGTTGATGGTCAAGGGCAAGAAGATTGGGATTACTTCCGTCATCGGTGACGAAAACGCGAAGATGGTTGACAATGATTTGGTAACTATCTCGAAAGCCATCCCATCATTGAAACTGGTGTCAGCCGAGCTTCGAAAAGAAAAATGCGATTATTGTGTTCTTATCTCCCATGCATCCCTTGAGGAGACGAGAGTGATTGCTCAGGCAGTTCCCGAGTTCTCCTTAGTACTTACTTCCGGCGGATATGGTGAACCTGCATTTCAGCCGGAGAAAATCCCGGGCACGCAAAGCCTTATGGTGCAAGCTGGGACCAAAGGAATGTATGCAGGCTTGGTTGGTGTATTCGACAATCCAAAGCAACCTATCCGATATCAGCGCGTTGCACTGAGTTCGCAGTTTGAAGACTCCGTTCGCGTGTCCGAGCTATTTGGTAAGTACCAAGACGAGCTCAAGGCCGTAACGGTAAACGGGCTCGGCAAACGTCCAATGACGCACCAGTCAACCCGCGAGTTCGTTGGCTCCGAGAAGTGTGGTGAGTGCCATACTACTGCTTTCGAAATTTGGAAAAACACGCCACATGCCCACGCCACGGACTCGATTATTCAACCGCCACAGCGCGCCATGGCGAGGCACTTCGATCCGGAGTGCTTGGCTTGCCACGTAACCGGATGGAACCCGCTCAGTTTCGCGCCCTACCGAACTGGTTATGAGTCTCTCGAGAAGACACCTCACATGGTTGCCAATGGATGCGAAAATTGTCACGGGCCAGGTTCTAAACACACTGAAGTAGAACTAGGCGACGTGGAAGCGGATTCGGATCTCATCAAGAAGTTAAGGGAAGAAATGAAATTGCCCCTGGACCGTGCTAGCGACAAGTGCGTTTCCTGTCACGACCTAGACAATAGCCCAGAGTTCAAGTTCGAAACTCACTGGGAACAAGTCAAGCATTACGGCAAAGACTAATCAGCAAAGGTCACTCTTGGCGAGAGGGACCGACAAGGTATCGAGCCTTGAGGCACGATTGGCACGGCTTCCGCTACAATATTGCGAAGCGGTGTCTCCATTTCGAAATGCGTATAAGCATCTCGTCCCTCGAACTAGTAACGATTCATGTCCGAAACGATGCGAAAGTATGCGATCACTCATCGGACGCATTATGAATACTCGTCGCCAAGTTCGCTTTGCCACAATCAAATGCATTTGCGTCCGAGGGACCTTTCCTATCAATGTGTCCACCAATCCAACGTTGCTATTTCACCCATTCCGGATTCTCGATTCCAGTGGCTCGACAGTTTCGGTAACCGGGCTGAGTTCTTTAGCATCGAACAACTGCACCCGCATTTAACGGTCATCTCCAAGTCCATTGTTGATCGGAGCATTCCAGAATACTACCTGAGCAATTCACCGACATGGGAGGAAGTCGTTGCGTCAGTCCGAAGTCCTCGTGGAGACGGAGATCGCCAAGCGGTCGAGTTTCTGCACGACTCTCGTCATTGTCAGCAAGGCAAAGTATTTCTTGATTTTGCAAGTGACATTGTAGACGACAGACGCAGTTTCATTGAGTGCATTCAACAGCTCAATGCAAAGATCTATGAAGAGATGGAGTATTCGCCAGATGCAACTCAGGTATCAACTAAGCCCGCCGAAGCGTTGGAGAGTAAGCAAGGGGTTTGTCAAGATTTCGCACAGATCGCAATATGCTGTCTTCGTTCGCTGGGGATTCCGGCCCGTTACGTGAGCGGTTATCTGCTTACGCACCCGGCGCCGGGCAAGGAAAAACTGGTCGGTGCGGACGCTTCACACGCTTGGCTCAGCGCTTACGCAGGGGACTTGGGCTGGATCGACTTCGACCCGACCAACAATCTCATCCCGGGAGTGGAACACATCACTGTTGCTTGGGGACGAGACTATGCGGACGTTGCGCCGATTCACGGCGTCTTTGTTGGGGGAGGGTACACGCAGTTATCGGTATCGGTCGACGTACAACCGATCGGCCCTCTAGCGTAGTGCCTGAATGCTAACGGTTGGCAGACAAACGCTCACACATGCACACGTCCTGAGTTTCATTTGCCCAGCTCTACACGCTCTACACGCTCTACACGCTCAGCGCCAGCTAACGCTCTGAGCGTGCTCCCCAATACCATTGGTTTAGGTTTGATTCACCAATTATCTAGGCTTGATACATCAGCGGAGCGTTTTGTTGCTGATGGAGTTGATTGCATGTATCGGGCGATAGTCTAAGTCCACGTGCCAATTGGCGAAGATAATCCGCTTCTTCTTTCGTATCGAGTTTGATGGCCATCAGCGAAATGCTATACGCCTTTTGTTCCATTCCGATCGGGAGGGAATCAGCGTACTCTGCCACATCGAGCGGTCTAGCAAATTCAGCTCGGAGGAACTGAATCGTTTCAGGGGATGTATCACCCACTTGCGAAAGAATATTTTTTTGTTCGTCCTCCGAAATCTCTCCGTCCACTTTTGCTGCATTGATCATGGCGCGAACAAGCAATATAGCTTGATCGTTTTGCGAAAGCGGCGCTGGCTTTGGAACGCTGAGGTTGATCTTGGGCTCTTGGCGTTGGCGCTGTCCGAAGATGTCGGTTGGTAGCTGAGGCGATTGTGATGAAGGAGTCGACCGAGGCAAAGATTGCGGCATCGATTGCGGCGCCGTCGGACGTTGCGGTTGTTGAACAGGCGATTGGCGAGCATTGCCGGAATCTCGCCCTACGCCCAGCATTTCTTCCAACTGTTCAGGACTCATCGGCCTATTGGCCGGGGCAGACCCACGAGGGTTGGCTTGCGGTGCTGGCGCGTTGCTTCCACCAAGAATCTCGCTAAGGATGTCGGCAGCTCCGCCACCGCCACGTTGCCCGCTCGACTTGCCGCCACCGAGCAAACTGCCCAAAATATCAATTGCATTCATCGAAATCGCCCCTCGAATTGAGTCAGATCCAAAGACTTGATCTTACCAAAATTCAACTTCATTGCGAATGTGGCGAGCGACATGAATTTCTGTCTCATGATGATCAGCGGTTGGGTATTGGTCCGAGAATCGAGTACAATCTCGTCTACTAGTCGTCGAAGGAGTAAGGCTTTTTCGACCCGCGTTACGAAAAGAAGCTCATTCAATAGCATGAATGATTGAGTCGACATGATGAATCACTATCTTAACCGATGCCCATGGTTGACAAGTACATTGTTATGTTGCGGTTTGGTATGGGGTGTTGACTGGACAAGAGTCTCCATTGGTCAAGACCCGGTGGGGACCAGAAACGGGGTCGCTAAGCGAGCTCAGAAGCCCAAGATGGACTTGGGTGAGATGGAAAAGAAAGTGGTTGCGCTATCGGCGGATTTGGATGCGAGCAAGCAAGCCATACGTGACCAGGCTGAAGCTTGGCTTTTGGAGCTGGGACCGAGTGTGGTCGAGTTCTTGCCACCGATTGGAGCTGACGCATCGCCGGAGTGGAAAATGCGAATCGAACGACTTCGCGATTCCTTTTCCAAATTAGAGATGCAGCAGCTTACGCTGCCATCGACGGTGACCTTGAGCGGCAGTATGACAGGCCGAGAAGCGTTGACCAAGATTGCGGACGAAACAGGCAACAAGCTTCAGCTTGGAGACGCACCGAATCTCGAACGCGAGGTAGTAACGGACTTTGAAGCGACCCCTTTTTGGGAGGCGTTTGACGAGGTGGTCGATCAAATAGAAATGACAGTAGCAGCTGGCGATGGAGAAACGATGCAGCTCGTTCCTCGAGCGTTGAATGCGCCGCTGCGCATCTCGACTGCTGGCTATTCCGGCGTTTTTCGTATTGAACCCCTGTCTGTTCAAAAAACCTATCTGCTACAGGATCCCGGCCGGAGCACAATGCAGATTACGGTTCTGTTGTCTTGGGAGCCAAGGCTGACCCCGGTCTTTGTTAAGTTCCCGATGGAGTCGATGAAATTGACATGCGACGATGGACAAGTGCTACAAGCGCAAATGTCGGCCGAGGAAACCGAGTTCAAACCGGAGGGCGGTTCTCAATTGCAGTTGTCGTTGAACTTTGTCTTGCCGGAACGGCAGGCCAAAAAGATCGTCAAATGGGACGGCAAAGTCTTTGTGTCGATACCGGGAAAACCAGCAACCCTCGAATTCACTGACTTGACCAAGGAGGGCGCCAAGATAGCAACGATTGGAAACCTCAAAGTCGTATTGGAAAAGGCCCGCAAGAATCGCGACATCTACGAATTGTTGATAGGACTCTCGCAGTCGTCGCCGGAGCAATCGTCAGACGCGATTCGCGGCTGGAACAATACGCATGAAGCATTTCTAATGGATAAAAATAACAAACGCCTGGAACATGTCGGTTGGTCTACAACGCGCATGAGCAACAAAGACGTCGGATTGTCCTATCTGTTCGATGTCGAAAAGGGTTTGGAGGGGTGCAAGTTTATGTATCGCGCACCTGGCAGCATTGTCGACCAAACCATTGATTTTGCTTTAGAGGATGTGCCGCTGCCGTGATGCAAATGAATTGGGATCCCGAGGTCGAAGCTCCTGCAACGATTGCTGTTATCGGAGCGGGGCCAGTCGGAATCGAAACTGCAATCTATGGACGTTTCCTTGGGTACTTTGTTTCGATCTTTGAGCAGCGGCGTGTTGCGCACCGAATGCTGGATTGGCATGATCGGCCGCTCGATGTGACGGTTGCTCAATGTACAACTCCGATGGGACATGCCGCGATTGCGGCGCAGTACCCAGAGTATCATCGTCGCGGTCCTCACGAGGTGTACACCGGCCGAAGCTTTGCAGAAGAGTATTTGCTACCCTTGGCAAAGACCGACTTGCTATTTGACGATATCCATTTTTTGAGCCCGGTAGCGGACGTGTCGCGATATCGAACTTTGGTGACTGACAAAATCGATGCTCAGGAGCGATGCAACGATGAATTTCGAATTTTGGTCGAGGGGCGACATCGAGGCCCATGGATATCGCGCGCGGATGTGGTAGTTGATTGCAGGGGGACAACTCAAAAAAAGTCAGGGATAGGGCCTGGCGGCGGGCTTGCGATCGGCGAATTGGAACTTCGCGAGACCTTCCTATTGCATGCTCCGTCGGATCGGAAGTTTGAGTCGAAATCGTTGGTTGGAAAACATATTTGCTTGGTGGGGCAGTCCATTCATGCAGTGCATTTTGCAACTGAGTTTTTGGAGCAGTTTGGCGAAGAACCGAGCAGTCGGTTGACTTGGGTCATTCGCCCGGATCGTCGTACTGACACGTCAGCATTTGCAAATGC
>JBBRGW010000248.1:0-6476 GCA_038223525.1 Pirellulales bacterium | reverse complement strand
AGGATGTCTATCGAGCATCTGGAGCAGGTGGTCAGCACGTGAACAAAACAAGCTCGGCGATTCGGATAACGCACATTCCTACCGGGATCGTAGCCCAATGCCAAAGCGATCGCAGCCAGCACAAGAATCGCGCGCAAGCGTGGAAGATGCTTCGCGCTCGAATGGCCCGCATCGAAGAGGAAAAACTAGAAGCCGAACAAGCGATCAAGTACCAGAACAAGACCGTCACCGGTTTTGGATCGCAGATTCGCAACTACTTCCTTCATCCAGACCAGCGAGTCAAGGATTCACGGACCGGATTTCAAATCGGAAACTTCCACGTCGTCCTCGGGGGAGAGCTGCAAGGTTTCTTGGAGTCCTTCCTCAAGTACAAGATGGTCAAGGAAGCCGGTCAATAGGTAAGCTGCAGGGACGCATTTCGTTGTACGACGCTCCGGGTCGCAGGAATCACGACGCTGAGCGTGATGGGTGCTTTCTCCCTAGAACGGTGCGTCACCTTCGTCGTCCGCAGCGGCTTGCGAGAAGACGTCGTTCAAATCATCGTCATTCGGACTCGATTTCCCCGCGCCCACTTTAGTGAATCCCATGGCTTCTGCACTGAGAAAATACTTCACTTCGCTTGTCGGATCTTTTTGCCATTTGCGTCCCGTCAATCGATAAGTAACGTCGATTTCATCACCAAGTGCAAGCTGGTCAACTGCCTCGCACGCGTCGTTCGTGAATTCCAACGGGATGAAATTGGAAAAGCGGCCATTCTGTTGCTCGAGTACGACCAATCTCTTTCGAAAACCTTTTTGGCCGAAAGATTTGGTATCTTCTTTGACGTGAACCGTTCCGCGGATTTTTGTGTTGGACATGGCTAGAAGCTTGTTCAGGAATGAGAAGCGATCAGTGGCAGTTTCGCGTTAAGGCGAGTAGCAGGCATCAAGAGTCGATTGTATCGAAGCGAAAGCAAATGGGGAAACCAAGCCGCTGATTTTTTCAGACAAACTGAAATCCTTGTTGTTCGATGTAAATTACCGCCGCAAGCGATAGACCAGCGACGATTACGTTGGTAAAACGTGGTTACGAGATCGCTCTGACGATCTGGCATCGGGGCGGTAACCACTCTCAAAAATCCGAAATATGGCAGTCAAAACGGCGGCGGAAAAGCCAACTCCAGTTGTTCCAGCTTTCGAGTTTTTGGAGGCTAAAGTTGCATTGCCATTGCCTTCGGTAGTCGCCTGCTTCGGAACCGACGACTTCCTCCGACGAACTGCGATAAACCATATTATGGTTGGATCCGGCATCGACATGGAAACGATCCGCTCGTTCGACGGCGAAACCGACGCTTGGCGCGACATCCACGACGAACTTGCCACAAGGTCGCTGTTTGATGACGGCGGGACCAAGGTCGCGATTGTTCGCAATGGAGACAAGTTCATTAGCAAGAGTCGCGAACAACTCGAACGCTGGACCGAGCAAGCGGCCATTGATACTTGCCTCATATTGGAGGTACATACACTGGCTGCCAACACAACGCTGTACAAATTGATTGCAAAGAAAGGAAAGCTCGTCAAATGCACGCCACCGCAAAAGTCTTCGTGGGGCAATCCACCTGACGAAAAAGCCATTCAGAAATGGGTCATCGCTTGGGCAAGCTCTCGACATGCATTGAACCTGACCGAGAAACAAAGCGCTCTGCTCGTGGATCGGATCGGCGGCGTTTGCGGTTTGATCGATTGCGAGATTGCAAAGCTGGCTTTGTTTGCGGAAAGCAACGGCAAAGTGTCCGACCAACGTGTTGCCGAATTGGTCGGCGGCTGGCGAACTCAAACGGCATGGGAGTTGTCAGACGCGATCGCCGATGGGCAAGTCGCTTTTGCGATCGAGCAGCTGGATAAACTGTTAACCGCGGGCCAGAATGCGGTTGGGTTAGTCGCTCAGCTCTCGTGGTCGCTGCGAAGGTACGGATTGGCGGCTAAACTAATTGAGCAATCCGAACGCGTTGACAGTAGAATAGGGCTGTCGGTCGCGCTTGAACGAGCTGGTTTCAACCGATTCGATGTGGCCAAAGCCGAAGTGCGACTCAAACGAATTGGGCGTCCTCGCGCGCGGGAGATGCTCGCATGGCTTGTCGATCTCGAACTGAAGCTGAAAGGGAGTCACAGCAACGAATATAGAGCAAGATTGGCTCTCGAAGCATTGATCATGAAACTGGGGTAATCCCTTCCTCACAGGAGTCAGGACTATGTTGATGACATCCCTACCCAAGAATACCCAGCGACGAAACAGAACATCCCTCCACCGATGGTTGTTGTCGATTTCGCTCGTCGCAATACTAGGTCACGCCGTTGGAATAGCTCAGGATCCGCAATCGTCTGGCACTTTCGAGCTTACCGCGCAAGGGCTTTCGGAACCCTCCATTGCGACCGTCACTCCCAACGAACTTGTCATACGTGAGCCTGCCGGCAAGATCATACGATACCAACGATCTGCGCGTCACGACACCGCGGATCAACAGTTGCTTGGCTATAGCTCGAGACAAGCTCAGCAAGTTATTCGCTGGCCTGTTTCCAGTACAGGACGGATGCAAATCGGGTCGCTAAAAAATGGCCAAATCGAATATGCATGGAGCAAGATGGCGATTGCCAATTCGCAAACACTAAGTGCCCCGGTTTCGAGTGGCGACATACTGCCACCCGGATTTGAAAACTCGCTAACGGGTCGAGTGAGTAGAGGTCAGGCGCCCAATGTCTCGATGAGCAACTTGCAGAATCTGCCGAGCATGACTGCAATGCATTTGTCGGTTGGAACGCCAAACGAAAGGCAATTTCTGGGGTTGCGTGGTGGCAATCAATTCGGTTTTTTGAATCAAGCAACGGGTGCAGAATCCGCTTGGTACATTGCACCGGTCTCGGACAACATCGTTCGTTTGCAACAAAGTCAACAAAACGATTGGCTCGCTATCGGGCTTGGCAATGCTCCGGATGGATTCGCCCGGAGCAGCCGATTGAGTCATCGGTCCGGGGCGTTCGGTGGAAACGCATTTCCTGCTGGAGGTTCTTTCGGTGGTGGAGCATTTCCTGCGGGCGGGTCCTTTGGTGGTGGCGGTGCGCGTCGTTCGAATGCACCGTTCCCCATTTCGCTATCACCGATTCATAATGGAGCCGACCAACTTTGGAGGATTCAAACCGCCCAAGGGCTCGGAGGCTATTGCTTCGAAAGTCTGTTGTATCCTGGCATGGCTTTGACTTGCATTCCCAATCAAGGCTTAACGCTTCAAAACATGAACTACGATCCATGGCAAGTCTGGTGGCCTCAGGTTCCGAGCTTTGCTCTGCCGGCGCCGCAGTTTCGTACCGTTCAACAACAGATCATCCCAAATCCGCCCTTGAGGCCCGTATCGGCAAGAATCCTAAACACGCACAGCGATACACTTCTCGTCTTGGTCGCCGATCGCCGGCAACCTCAATCGCTGCAGAAGTTGCGGATTCCAAGCAGAGGGAGTGAGCTGGTCCATTTGGAACGCGATCCGGGTGGCACCATTGTCGAAACCGTCGAAACCATGGACTCGTTTGGCAATTGGAATCAGCAGCAATTCAGGACTCCAATTCCACCAACAGTCCTTTATGACATCAGTGTCTACGAAGAGTTCTTGCAATCGATTGCAATCGATCGTACAGGTAAAAGTCCCAACGTCATCGAAGACATCAATTACCAACCTCGGAGCATAGGCTTTTTCTTAGTACCACCCGGTGATGAACTCCCCGAAGTGGCTGAGCTGGATGCGTTTCGAATCGCCGAAGACGCTCAGAACCCTGGTGGCGTCCGTAAGCTCAGTCCACGCGACTTGCAAAAAACAGACGCTTCATCAACGTCTGATCCCCTCAAGGACCTTTTGAAACAATTTCAGAAGCAACGAGCGGCCTTTTGAGCGAGACATTACCGGACGTAGCGGATGCAGCTAGCATCCACCCAGCAAATAATTCCTCAAGCGATACGGGACCAACGAGCGAATCTAAAATTCCGACGGATGGCGTTGTGTTGACAGAGGGTGGTTTGGGAACCGACGCTAGCAGCGTCGGCCACGGGGTCCGCCACAGGCGTGGCCACGGAAAACGACAGCATACGAATTGGATGCTGATGTCGTTGTTTGTTTGCCTTTGCATCGCCTTTCTTTTTTACGTTGTAGTGCTTCCGGAATTCGAACTGAGTTGGTTTCGAATGCGAAACCCGCAAAAGAAGTTTTTGCCACCTGAGCTTGAAATGAAATGGGCAAGTCGCACGCTGCTGCGCACCTGCGAGTTTCTATTTGTCGGTTGGTTCTTTTACTTCGGAGCGAGCATCGGAAGTTTTCTCAATGTGGTCGCTTGGCGCGTACCCGAGGGACGAACAATTGTCTTCGGTGGATCGAAGTGTCCGTTTTGCAACACGCATCTAAGCTTCCTCGACAACACACCGATCTTGGGTTGGCTCACATTGCAGGGCCAGTGCCGCACGTGTCGACTGCCGATTGCTCCCCGTTACCTGCTCATTGAAATTGCCGTGGGCGCTGTCTTCATGTGGCTCGCGATGTGGCAATTGGTTCGAGGCAGTACTAACTTGCCCCATTGGAATTTCCCTGTGCGCGCCGGTCTCGTGAACATTGTGCTGGATCCACAATGGCCATCGATCGGTATCTATGCGATTCATGCGGCTATGTTTAGCGTCTTGATCATGTTGTCTACGGCCAATATAGGTAAGAAGCCGTTTCCCATCTTTCCGCTCTGCCTCATCGGGTTCGGTCTTGCCTCATTAAAACTTTTCGTCCCCGCCATGGATCTGGTGCCCTGGCATAGCCCTTTTTTCCCGATTGGATCTATTTGGCAATGCGATTTATGGGAACCCCGCGCTATCGGTCTTGATCGGCGGTATCGCGGGCGGGGGGGTAGGGTGGGTCACATCATATCTGTTCGCTCAGCATTTTGGAGCAATCGTCGGTCGCCATTGGACGCTTCAGTGTTTTTTAGTGGGGACGGTACTTGGCTGGCAAGCGACAGTGACTATTGTAGTGGCTAGTTTGATCGCGTATCCGATGGTGCGTCCCGCGTATCGCCTGTTCCTGCCTTTCACCTCCAATTGGTCTCTCGCAAACAAAGCGATCGGGTTGAACGCATGTTTCATCTTGATCGCATTGGTTCACCATTCGTTATGGATTCAAATCGCTAAACTTATAGGTCTCGCTTAAGCGGTCGTAGGCTGTGAGATACCCGATGTAGTTTGGGACCATTGTCCCGAACGAGTCAACGGACAGGACAATGGTTCTATCCTAAGGTAACTCTCATTCTACCGATCGCCTTAGTCGAGGCCCGATTCCGTTTCTCTCCAGATATAGGACAAACCTGAAATGAATTTTTCGTTAACATGGACTCTTCGCTCAGCATCGGCAGGAGCGTTTGCACTGTGCGTTGCTGTCGCATCTCCCTGCATGGCAGATGTAAAACTCCCCAACGTCTTTACAGATCATATGGTCTTGCAACAAGGGCAAGAAAACAAAATTTGGGGAACCGCCACTGCAGGTGAGAAGGTCGCCATTTCCATCGCTGACAAATCGATGGAAACCAAAGCGGATGAAAAAGGGAATTGGTCCGCGAAGTTACCGCCGTTGGCCGTCGGTGGTCCGCACAAGTTGCGAGTTGCAGGCTCGAGCGTTGTGGAGATTTCCGATGTGCTTGTCGGCGAAGTCTGGATCTGCTCGGGGCAGTCGAATATGCAATGGACGGTTGCAGCGTCGAACAATCCGGACCTCGAAAAACTCACAGCCAATTTCCCAAACATTCGAATGATCAACTTTCCGCAGACGGGATCCCAAGATCCCATCTGGAGTCATGACGACCGGAAGTGGATGGTCTGCTCGCCTGCGACGGTAAGCAATTTCTCTGCGGTCGGATACTTCTTTGCACGACAAATCCATCAGTCTACCAACGTGCCGATCGGCATGATCAACAATGCATGGGGTGGCTCCGCATGCGAAGCCTGGGTGAACCGTGACGTGCTCAAAGCCAATCCGAGATTCGAAGGACTACTGTCGCGATGGACTGCCATGGAAGAGAAATTTAAAACACTCGAAGCAAAACAAGATCGCACCGAAGCAGAAAGCAAGGAACTAAATGGCCTCCAAGGCCAAATGGGTGGCAATGCACGTCCGAGCAATATCTACAACGGTGTTCTCAAGTCACATATTGGCTACGGCGTCAAAGGCGCTATATGGTATCAAGGAGAATCCAACGCGGGACGGGCATACCAGTACCGAGACTTGTTCCCTCAAATGATCACCAATTGGCGAAGCGAATGGGGCCAAGGGGACTTCCCGTTCTACTGGGTTCAATTAGCGGACTTCCAAGCCGAAAAAACGGAACCGGGGGATAGTGATTGGGCCGAACTTCGCGAGGCCCAAACCATGTCTATGGATAAGCTTTCCAATAGCGGCCAAGCAGTCATCGTCGACCTCGGCG
>JBBRGW010000247.1:0-6488 GCA_038223525.1 Pirellulales bacterium | reverse complement strand
AGGTACAGGAATGGGTGGCATGGGTGGCGCAGACAACGAGATGGGAAGCCTCGAAGGAGTGGGTCCTGCTGTTCCGATTTTAACGCCCGAATCAAGCAAAGCGGAGACTCCAATAGATTTGCCGATTGGTGTTGTTCCCCCTGCAATTACCGTTCCTGCTGAAGGTACTCCTGCGACTGGCTTAATTCCGCAAGCAGCTGAGATCACTATTGATCCCTCTGCTGCGGTTCCAAAGCCTTAGATCTTCGTTCGCATTCATTTTCCGATTCCAGCTGTTTTTTCGCTAGGTGTTCATTCGTTGCTACTAAGTATGACAGGGCACGGACAAGCTTTCGCGCTGCACGGCGATTTCGCCATTGATGTTGAAATCAGAACCGTCAACAACCGCTACCTCAAAGTCGTTGCGAAAATTTCCGATTGCGTTTCAGCGCTCGAGCCACAGCTGGAATCGATCGTCCGCGAATACTTGAAGCGAGGGAGCGTTACGGTTTTGGTACGAGTGAACCAATCGGGCAAAAGCAACGCTTACTCGGTCAATCAAAAGTCGCTTGAGGATTACCTCAACCAGTCAAAATCCATTGCAGATCGGCTTGGAATCCAGTTCCATTACGGTCTTGGCGAACTGCTTCTGTTGCCTGGAGTTTTAGAGACGACCAGACAAAAAGAAGATGAAGAGTTTCTTGGAGTCGTTCAAAAGGTAATCGTGTCCGCTTTGCAGGATTTGCAGTCCATGCGAAGCAAGGAGGGGGACGCGATCCGGACCCAGTTTCTCGAAAATCTTTTGCAGATAGCGTCGCACAAATCACATATTGAATTGCGAGCACCTGCAGTTGTTGCCGAATATCGGACTAAGCTGGAGCATCGAGTTCGAAGTGGTTTGGCTCAGAACGGGCACGAAGTCAACGACATTGACTTGCTGCGAGAAGTGTTGACCTACACGGATCGTTGCGATGTCTCAGAGGAAATTACAAGACTTGCGAGCCACCTCGATCAGTTCCACGCCGCGCTTTCCCATTCGGAGAGCCAGGGACGACGCCTCGATTTTTTGATACAGGAACTCTTTCGGGAAACCAATACGATCGGTTCCAAGGCAAATGATGCTCAGGTCTCGCAATGGGTAGTTTCAATAAAGACGGCCATCGAACAAATTCGCGAGCTAGTCCAGAATGTGGAGTAGACTTTCAATTATGAACAAATTAGGAAAACTCGTAATTGTCTCGGGACCGTCGGGTTCGGGCAAATCCACCGTCGTTCGGCAATTGCTTGCTGAGTCGGAGATGCCGTTGTTTTTGAGCGTTTCCGCTACGACTCGCCCTCCCAGGCCAGGCGAAGAAAACGGCCGCGAATACTATTTCCTTTCTGACAGCGAGTTCCAAAAGCGACGAGAATCCGGGGAGTTCCTCGAATGCAAAGAGGTTTTTGGTCGGGGATATTGGTATGGAACGCTTCGAAACTCGGTTTCGGCTGGCTTAAATGAAGGGAAGTGGGTAATCTTAGAGATCGATGTTCAAGGTGCTCTTGCGGTTTTGCAAGGGTTTCCACAAGCGATCACCATCTTTGTCCACCCAGGCTCAGTTGCCGAACTCGAAAGACGACTTCGAAACCGAGCCACCGAAAGTCCAGAATCGATTCAACGCCGATTGGATGTGGCGGCAGAAGAATTGGCCCTTAGGCATCACTATACCCACGAAGTCATTAACGACGATATCGATACAACGGTTCAGCAATTGTGCAAGCTGCTTGTGCAGTACCAGGGAGAAAAGGTTCCATGCTCGAAGAATTAAAAGAAGAGTTCATCGTCAACAAAGTTGGTGGTCGATTCAAACTTTCCACTTTGATCCAAAAACGCTTGGTTCAAATCAATCGCGGTAGCCGACCATTGGTTGAAATGAACACAGACGACAAAATGGAGGTCGTGATTCAAGAAATCTTGCAGGACAAGATTTTCTTGACTACCTCCGGTGAACTCAAGGTGCTCAGCGAAACAGCTGATCTCGGCGATTTGCTGGACTTGGACACGAGCGATCTCTAAACGTCGCTGAACTCGACACATTTCAGACTCGCTTTCTTGCGGTGAATGTTTGATGAATGAGCGCGTTGTTGTCGGAATCTCGGGCGGCATTGCCGCCTATAAATCAGCGGCACTCGTTAGCCGCTTGGCACAACGCGGTCTGGATGTAACTGTCGTTCTGACCGATGCCGCAACTCAATTCGTCGGGCCAGCTACTTTCTCGGCCCTTTGCAATCGGTCACCTGTAGTCGATGCATTTGATCCTCGGTTTCCACTCGGTCCGCATATTGAACTCGCAACGGACTGCACGCTCTTTATCATTGCTCCCGCCACGGCACACATCATTGCCAGCTGCGCGTTGGGTTTGGCGGATTGTTTGCTTTCCACCCTCTACCTCAATATGGAATGCCCGATCCTTTTCGCTCCTGCGATGAGCACACCGATGTGGGAAAAAGCCGCAGTGATTCGCAACGTGACGCAGCTCAAATCGGATGGTGTTCATTTCATTGGTCCAGATACCGGTTGGCTCTCCTGCCGACGGCGGGGCGCCGGACGCATGTCCGAACCAGATTCGATCCTCGCTGCCTGCGAGCCATTTCTAGTGTGATGCCCCCAATAGAGAAGGCTCCCTCATGGCTCGAATCGTCATAACTTCCGGACCTACGCGGCAATACCTCGACCCAGTTCGCTATTTGACCAACGGTTCCAGCGGACGCATGGGTGCTGCTCTTGCACACGCGGCACTTGAGCTCGGCCACGGCGTAACCGTCATCAGTGGCCCGGTTGCAGTCGAATATCCCTCTGCGGCCAATGTTATCGATGTTGTGACTACCCAAGAAATGCTAGAAGCAACCCGCACTGCTTTTCACGCAGCAGATGGTTTGATCGGCGCTGCCGCTCCATGCGATTATATGCCTAGACAAATCGAAAAGCACAAGCTGTCTAAGACAGGCGAAGGACTGCAATTGTCCTTGATCGAAACACCCGACATTGTTGCAACCCTCGGTGCCTTGAAATTGGCTTCTCAATGGCTCGTGGGCTTTGCCTTGGAGACAGAAGATATCCGGTTCCGCGCGATTGTGAAAATGTCCCGCAAGTGTTGTGACATGATGGTATCCAACAGCGCCGAAGCCATGAACGCTGACGACAACTCCGTCGAAGTGATCTTGAGAGATGGTAGCATCCTGGGGGCATTGACTGGGCCTAAATCCGAGGTGGCGCGAGGCATCCTCAGTCACATCCAAAAACAACTGATCGACCGACCGATATGACCAACCTAAACAGTGATTTTCCAAATATACCCGACCTTACAGTGCCGCTCGATGTATTGGTTGTTGCGCCGCATCCAGACGACGCGGAGTTGGGAATGGGAGGCGCGATTTGCAAATGGATCCAACAAGGGAAAAAGGTTGGCATCGTGGATTTAACCTCCGGCGAACCCACTCCCTTTGGCAGTCCCGAGCTCCGCATCTCGGAAACAGCGCTGGCGACCAAGGCACTAGGCGTTACATGGCGCTACAACTTGGGGATGAAGAACCGGTTCCTCGAAGCGACCCTCGAAAATCGACATCGACTGGCGGGCTTATTCCGATTGGCAAGGCCCCGATGGATTTTTGCACCGTATTGGTCCGACGCACATCCAGACCATACGGCCGCAACCGAGTTGGTCGAAGCTGCAAGATTTTGGAGCAAACTGACCAAGAGCGATTTGGCCGGCGAGCCTTACCACCCGGAGCGGATTTACTACTACTTTTGTATCCATCTCAAGATGGTCCCACAGCCTGCCTTTATTCTCGATATTACAGAACAATGGCCCGCCAAAGCTGCTTCGATCGATGCCTATCAAAGTCAGTTTGTCACTGGACGATCGACGCAGCCCCCCTTCGTAGAAAAACTGCGAGAGGATGCCGCATTCTGGGGACGCGCGATTGGTGTACGATATGGTGAGCCTTTCGCTTCGAAAGAACCAATCGGGTTGAAGAATCTGGATTCCCTCATATGACCATGACAGGCCAAAGCTCACAATGAAGCTCCAAACAAAACGCGATTTGCCGATGCAGTTTCTTTTGTTTTGCTCCCTCGTTCTCGTTTTCACCGGCTGCCAGAATCAAAACGGACAATCGACCTCAACGCCGGCTCCAAATCCCTCTGCTTCCTCAAAACTAAAAGTGGTGGCAACGACAGGAATGGTTGCCGATTTGGTACGGCAGATAGGGGGAGAGCAAGTCGAACTCATCCAACTTATGAAAAGTGGTATTGATCCGCACTTGTATAAACCGAATGTGGACGATGTGATTGCAATTAAGCGAGCCGACGTGGTGTTCTATAATGGCTTCAAACTCGAAGGCAAAATGAGCGACCTGCTCGACCTCAATAAAAACGATCCCAAGAATGCCGCTAAGACTCATGTTGCACTCGTGGATGCCATTCCGAAAGAAGCCGCCCTTGGCGACGCTGAGCACAAGGATTCTGAAAACAAGTCCTTCGACCCGCATGTCTGGATGGACGTGATGCTCTGGTCCTCAACGACCTTCTTGGTCGAAGACGTGCTCAAACAACGTATACCGGCTTATGCCGACGCGTTCACCGAGCGAGCCAATCAATTGAGAGATCGATTGCAAAAACTTGACGCGCTCGGCAAGCTATGGATTGAGTCCATTCCAGCCGAGCAACGTATTTTGATTACGTCCCACGACGCATTCAAGTATTTTGGACGAAGGTATGGATTGCGAGTCGAGGGCATTCAAGGTATTTCCACTGCATCGGAAGCGGGCCTAAACAAGATTGAAGTGCTCGTAGATCTGTTGGTCGACAAAAAAGTACCGGCCGCATTTGTGGAATCGAGCGTACCGAGAAAATCCATCCTTTCGATCATCGAAGGTGCGGCTGCCAAAGGTGTCAAAGTCTCCGAAGGTGGAGAACTTTATTCTGACGCCATGGGCGCTGCCGGTAGCGGTGCGGACACCTATGAAGGCATGATGAAGCATAATCTCAAGACGATCACAAAAGCCCTTGGCGGCAATCCGGTGGAATGATGGATACCGCGATTCGCATAGCCGACCTGACTGTTGCATACCAACGCAAACCGGTCCTTTGGGAAATCAATTTATCGATCCCCAGCGGTTCGTTGGTCGGTTTGGTTGGACCAAACGGTGCGGGCAAAAGTACCTTGATCAAATCCGTCATGGACATGGTGCCACGCATCTCTGGCTCCGTGGAAATTCATGGTCAACCATTGGCAAAACAACGTCGTAATGTTGCCTATGTCCCGCAACGCGAGTCGGTCGATTGGGATTTCCCAGCAACAGTGTTGGATGTGGTAACCATGGGGCTTTACCGCGAAATCGGATGGTTCATGCCGATACGCAAAGAGCATCGCAAGCGTTCGATGGAAGCGCTCGAACAAGTGGGTATCGCCGAGCTTGCGGATCGGCAAATCAGCCAACTATCGGGGGGCCAGCAACAGCGCACATTTCTAGCACGTGCATTGGTGCAGTCTGCAAATGTGTTTCTTATGGACGAACCCTTTGCCGCAGTCGACGCGGCGACCGAGCAATCGATCATACAAGTGCTCAGGCAACAGCAATCACTTGGCAAAACTATTTTAGTAGTCCACCATGATCTGCATACTGTCCCAGACTACTTTGATCACCTTATTCTGCTGAACGTACGCGCAGTCGCATGGGGGACAATGGAAGCGACCTTCACGCCGGAAAACTTGCGCCGCACCTACGGCGGTCGACTCACCCTGTTAGACGAAGTAACCGAAGCGATGCGACGACGAAGTTTATTAAAGTGAAATTAGTGCTTCGGGTGGCGGTGACGGGTGACGGGTGACGGGTGACGGGTGACGGGTGACGGGTTTGAGATTATTCCTGCCCCGCGAAGATCTTTTCAAGCGCCGCTCTTTCCGTCGCTTCATCTCTCCACGAGAGATCGAGGTCTGTTAGCATTTCAAAAGGTTTTTGGCGATCTCGCGGGCTTGCAAAGGACCATGGATCGCTTCGCTGCGTAAGAATCTCCTGAGCGATCCAATCGTTGATTCTTTCGACTCCTGCGAGCAGTTCTGCGTTTGGCAAAGAAGACCCCATAGCAAAATGCTCAGCAAAATGCTCGTTGGAATTCAGGTCCGCAGCAGGGACGTCGTCCGGTAGCGAGAGAGAGGAGACATTTCCCTGTCCGGAAACAGGTAGTCCCGCCATAAACGTTTCGATGCGCTCAAACCCTCTAGCAATGCTTACGTGCGTGGCATCTTGCATTCCAACGTAGTCTGCGCCCGAGTTCAATCGCCCACCCGTTGGGGCAACGACGATCGCTCGATCTATCCCACCCGCATTCGCATACGCTTCGACATTTTCAAAGCCGTTAGCGAACGTTGAGAATCCGGGGCCGACGATTGATGACAGATCTTTGTTCGTACTGAACAAATCGTTACCAACCGAGTCGTAAAGCGAGGCGTTGTCTATCCCGCCCGCGG
>JBBRGW010000246.1:0-6489 GCA_038223525.1 Pirellulales bacterium | reverse complement strand
CCCAAGGCAGATTCCCGTGTTGTCCTCTCCCTTTCGCCGCTGTCCTGTATTGCTACATTCTCGCGCGACTCGCATGCCTAATCCACGCCGCCAACGTTCATTCTGAGCCAGGATCAAACCCTTCACTTTGTATGCTTAGACTGATTACCGAATTGCTCCAGAAAACAGCCATGACTAACTTTGTTTGGTTTTTGAAACCGGTCGGTGACCTTGGTCAATTGGCCACCTAAATTTTCAAATCATAAAACTCATCAGGTAATCGACGTTTGCTAATAAACATCAATTCAAAAACTCATCCACCAGATTGTCAAAGATCAGTTCAAACCTCTCAACATTTTACATCGCCATAGTTCCTTTTCAGGATCCATTGCGACACCGTTTGTCATTTGGTTTGGGCCAACGTTGTAACCGAGGGTATCGGCTACTGTCAACCGTTTGTCCTTCTTATTATTCGGTTTGTTGGCTTATCGCCCAAACCGGAAAACTCAACCAACCGAGGTCGGTATCAGCTGGCAACCGAAGTTGCTTGCTGCGAGGAGGCGAAAAGATAGTGGCACCTCGCCAAGCGTGCAAGGGGCAAAGCATGTTTTTTAGAGAGGATTCTAAACGGCAGGGAATTCACTGCAATTGTGGGCAAAAACGGGTTGTAGTTCTTCCGCTTTTTCAGTTGGGGGGGGCGGTCTCAAATCCTCTCGCTTCTCGATGCCTCAAAAGCCGATTGCTCTTATTGTTTCGCTTTAACGCTGATTCTTTGTTTTTCGCCCCCTTAGAATCCAACCATGTCACTCACTACACCTCGAAATGCTGACTACCCCCAAATGTCTCAGACCATACCCACGCCCACATCGAATGGGCTCGAGCAAGCATTAGAGCGAATCAATCGGTTGGCATCCCAATCGTCACAACCTACGAACGTGACTAGCCGTCACCAAGCTATCCCTGCCGCACCCAACCCCGCGAGCGAAAAGAGAGACCCCACCGCAGCTAGCAGTTACTTCAAGCTGACCAAGAATCGGCACGAGCCCGCGATTCCGATCGAACCGAACACCCTTGAAGAAACGGGAATAAGCGGTCTTCTGGTGGAAGAAATCGTGATGCGATTCATCTTCAATCGTGGCGAAGCGTCCGGACGAGCTATCGCGGAACAAATAAAACTACCTTTCAACTTCATCGAACCGACATTGAACCGGCTCAAAGCCCAGCAATTGACAGGCTATCTGGGCTCGACCGCGATGAACGACTACATCCATACGCTTTCGGATTCTGGTCGCGATCGGGCTCGAAGACACATGCAAAAGACCACCTATTTTGGCTCGGCTCCCGTGCCTCTAAACCAATACATGGAGTCGGTGCGACTGCAATCTCTAGAACACCAACACCCCGGGCGAGAGGATCTCAAAACCGCATTCTCCGATTTGTTGGTGTCCCCTCAGTTGCTAGCAAGGCTGGGGCCCGCGGTTAACAGCGGTCGAGGCATGTTTCTATTCGGATACCCTGGCAATGGAAAAACTAGTATCGCAGAACGGGTTACGCGGGCTTTCGGAGAATATATCTGGATCCCAAGAGCCGTCTTAATCGATGGCGACATCTTGCGGATTTTCGATCCACTTAATCACGAAGAGTGCCCGCACGAAAAATCAGATAGCATGCTCAAGGAAAGTCATGTCGACCACCGTTGGGTCCGAATCAAAAGGCCAACTATTGTGGCCGGCGGTGAATTGACCATGGAGATGCTTGAGGTTTTCCGCAACCCAGAGACCAATGTCAGCGATTCGCCATTGCAACTCAAAAGCAATTGCGGTGTGCTTCTAATCGACGACTTTGGTCGCCAACGAATGAGTGTCGACGAACTGCTCAACCGATGGATCGTGCCACTTGAAAAACGCTACGATTATTTGACCGTGAGCAACGGCAAGAAAGTCCAAGTTCCTTTCGACCAATTGGTGATTTTTAGCACCAATCTCGAGCCTAAAGACTTGGTCGACGATGCGTTTCTGCGACGAATTCCCTATAAAATCGAAGTCGAGAACCCAACGGAAGAAGCGTTTCGCAAACTGTTCGAGATCATGTGCAAAGTGATCAAGATCCCTCATCGCCCGGAAATGATCGACTATTTAATCGACCATCACTACAAGCCGTTGGGTCGGCCGATGCGAAATTGCCACCCTCGAGACCTGCTTCTTCAAGTCCGTTCGTATTGCTATTTCAACACGCAACCAATGGAACTAAAGCGAGAGTATCTCGATTTCGCAGTGGAAAACTACTTCTCGATTATGTAGTCAGCGACGGGGCCTTTGGTTGCGCGACGCTTCGCGTCGACGGAATCCGACGTTCGAGGTTAACCAGCCCGCAGAAAAGCGGGTTTGTAGAATTGTAGCCTTGCGTAAAACCTACGCTTTTCGAACAATGGCACTAGCGGTTCGATTCTGTTTGAACACAATCCTAGAACCGAACCAATCCTCAATCGTCCTGGAGCGCAACCCAAATGGCTATGTCCGTCCCCAATACTGTGAAGCCCTTTACGATCAATAGGCTTTACTTAGGGACCATTCTAGTTGTCCATTTGCTCTCCCTAATGGTGTTCATACCTTATTTCTTTTCGTGGGTCGGTTTCATCGCCATGCTGATTGGGATCCATGTCTTCGGGCAGGGGATTACCATTGGGTACCATCGACTGCTTACACATCGCAGCTTCAAAACCCCCGCGTGGGTCGAACACACTTTCGCCATACTCGGCATTTGCTGCTTAGAAGATTCGCCAGCACGATGGGTGGCTATTCACCGCATTCATCACGTTCACTCCGATCATGAACCGGATCCGCATTCCCCGTTGGTCAATTTCCTATGGTCTCACTTTGGCTGGCTGATGGTGAACAACCGCGAGACGCATTCGATCAGTGCCATCGAAAAGTTCTCCAAAGATCTTCTGCGCGACCCGTTCTATATGTATATGGAAAAACGACCACTGACAAACCTCTATATTGGACTTTCGCAACTGCCTGTTTTCTTCCTTTTGGGATACCTAATCGGTTGGATCGGATGGGGTCAAGCGAGCGCCATGCAACTAGCGCTCAGCATGGTCGTGTGGGGCGTCTACGCAAGAATTGTTGCTGTTTGGCACATCACTTGGTCCGTCAATTCGCTCAGCCACATGTTCGGCTATCGCAACTACGAAACCGGTGAACACAGCCGCAACAACTGGCTCGTCGCGCTGCTTACCGTCGGCGAAGGTTGGCACAACAACCATCATGAAGACCCATCCTCTGCCAGCGTCCAACACCGCTGGTGGGAAATCGACATCAGCTACTACGAAATCAAACTGCTAGAAAAGCTGGGGCTAGCATCCGACGTCATCGCGCCTCGCCATACCCGGCATCAACCCAAAGCAAACGCAGCTTAGCCTAGCGGACAGCCGTGCCTCCCTTTTGCAACCAAGCCTGGATCCAATCGTCGTCATCCTTCTCCAGTGCGATTTCTGGTTGCCTCGAATAGTCAAGTTCTGATCCGTAGCGACCATTCTCATAGGCGGAATTGAGCAGCGTCTGCAAAGGCAATCGGATATCCGGCTCGTTGTGACGAAGCGGAATGCGAACATCAGGCAAGGGCACGCGATACGATGCCAAATAAACCTCGCTTTCCTCGCTTGACTCGCGGCGTGTTACGCAAATGCGATACGGCCAGCACAATTCCGATGGGTACAGATCCTCACTCGTTGCAACGACCCATGCCCCCTCTCTCAACAAGTCGATTTCCACCAGACTGACTTCGCCGTCGATCAGCTCCTGCTGTTTTTTGCCATACTGCTTACGGCCCGCAGGAGTCTTATTTGCAGGACTAAGAAATTCGATCGCGGTGATAACCCGTCGATTGGCTTTTACATCGACGATTTCGATATAGCGAAGTGTTTGCGGCTCATGAATCCGTCGGATCCGAATCGGCTCCTGCATGGAATCCTCCAAGTCGATTGCCCCTGGTCTCGATGCAACCAAGCTCGCAGGTCCTCCACTATGCGCAATATGAATGTCCGGCGAGATGCGGCGATGCTGGTGTTTGGGATCGCCACCTGGTTCGTCCACCGAAAGATACTCTTCGACACGCGCATGAAGACCAGAGGGCAACTGCCTCTGGATTGCATCGCAAGAGTACATCGTCAATCGCGTATGAATGTCGCCCCAAAACGACTCCAGCCAAGGGTTCATACCAGGAAAAGGGTTCTTTTCAAATTGCAACATGCTGGGCACTCCTACCGCGATGACATCTGGATTCTCACTCGATTATAACCTGGACCCTCGTTGCCGAAATGCTTTCGATAAGACAAAAGCCGCAACAAACGCACTGAAAAACGTGATCGCAAACCCTTCAAAATCGTTGTGAAATCGAAGTATCCGGATGCCGGTGTAATAATAGGATGGCAAAACAAAAAGCAGATAGAGGAACAAAAGGATCGCTAGACATTTACCAAACCTATGTATGTTGCGATTCCTGATCAAAGCGGCCGCATAAGCGATACTCGGAGCGAAAACCAATAAAACCAAAGGCTTCCATCTAATAAGTGACAAATCCAAGGCAGTCGGGTCTGGGACGATCAGTCGCATCGGCGCAAAAAGTGCCGCCGATAGCAATAGGAGCATGAATAGATCTCGCAAAGAAGCCTTCTCGTGCTCCTCCTCTGGACCAGAACTGGATTGACTCCAATGAGTTCCCAAAAACCGCAATGCCAGGCAAACGACAATACTGATCGTCATGAAGCCCGATGCTTGAAGCAACAAATCGGTTGCAGTGGCCATACTCGCGCTAAAGACCAACGACAGGGCCATACTGAGCGACGCAAAGCACAGAAGCATTGGAAGCAGTTTCCGAACAACCCATTCACGAGCATTGCATCCCCAGACACTCGCTAAAAAAATCAATGCGATAAAAATCCCCTCGAGAATGAAAAAGGAATCTCGCTGAAGATCGAGCGTGTCGCCAACGAACTTGTGACGCCATGCAAGTGCAATAATGGGAAAAGAAATGACCCAAGCGATATGCAACCAAACCCATCGATTCGACTCCGATACTGATCTCAGCCAGGCTATTGCCCAAATCACGTACGCGAACACCGAAACCCACAATACAGGAAAGACCCACCAATAAGGTCTCCAAGTTCGAATCGTCAAACCGGTCTTTGCATCGACCTCGCGGAATGTCAGCCCCCAATGCATGGAAGAAAATAGGAGTGTCTCGTCATCGAGAAATGCCCCAATGTCACTGCTGGTTGCAACCGTTGAGATTACTTTGTCCGAATCGCATTCTGTAACCAATTGGGTTTCATTGTCGCCCATGAACCAAAGTCGCAATCGGCGGTTGGGTGAGTCTTCATAGTAACTCAAAAATCCATTGGGCGCCTTCAGCCAACGATTTTGAGCGATCCAAAAGGTTCGAGCACCGCCGTAGACAACCAGCGCATCCCGAGCGAGAAACCATTTTTCTGTCCCTGCGTTAAAGTCCTCTGGAAGTGATTGCGTACGAATCAAACTCCCGTCAACCGTCGATCGGATTTCGAAGTTGTTATCCGTGGGGTGGATGTTGATGAACTGGTCGTTCAATGCGATAACAGCGAGACTGCTCGGCTCGCTTATTCCATGCATCGCAGGCCAGGTACGGATGAGGCTTGGAACACCCGTTTCGCCAATTTCATAGAGTTCCACTACAACTTGCGGCGAGGCAGTATTGGGTTGAAGAGGAACCGCATGGACTAACGCAAAACGGTTGGTATCGCGGATGGGGATAAGAGTACCGCTCGACTGACGTGCGATCGGATATGCAGTTGCGATGGCGCCGGCGGAGTCTACGTCCCGAACAAGAATAGAGCCAGTATTGACGTGCACTGCATACCGGTGGCCGACCATTCGCGGCCAAGCCGCTGCGGGGAAGTCAAACTCGATAAAATCTTTCACGTGAGCATCGCTCGCCTCTGCCTTCCAAAGCCGCCATCTCTTATACTCAATTCCGTCTTTGCTGAATCTGGTTATGAACTCAGCCCAAGACACTCCGTTTCTCGCGAGTGTCGCATTCCTCTCCGCTCGGATTCGTCCTGTCCGAGCATCGAATACCAAGTACTGTTCCCAGTCACCCGGATCTGATTTGCCAAAAATGGTGACGGTTCGTTTTTCAGGAGAAGCGAAATAACCAGAGGTCCCTTGAAAGAAAAGGATCGGAACGTCCGCAACCAGATAGTACCAAGCGGCAAGAATCGGAATCAAGCAGGCAACAAGCAGTAGTCGCCTGCGTGTGTTTTTCGACTTGAGGCCTTTGTCCATACCATTTCCTTTTCCATTGTTGGAAGCAGCCCTGCACAAGTAGGTGTGCAAAACACGTAGGCGAGTCTCTCCGAGACTCGCAGAAATCAGCGTCTCGGAGAGACGCTGCTACGTGAATTAGACGAAGAAACATCTGCGCAGGTGCTTTGCATCCGGACTAGGAATGACCGACGCTGGCAGCGTCGGT
>JBBRGW010000245.1:0-6504 GCA_038223525.1 Pirellulales bacterium | reverse complement strand
TCGCCCTCAAACATTTCCACCTTCTGTACGGTGGTCAGAATCGTCCACGGCAACAACGTGAAAGAAGAACTTTTGCCTTGGCATTTCAATGCAAACATACTCAAAACGACCTTGCGTTTTGTGGCGTTGCCCACTGCCTTTGATTGAACCTTGTCAGCTTTCGCCGACTGGCAACAGGAACCACACGATTTGGGTTCCGTTGCGGCACAGCAATCTAGATTGCTAGAACCAATTGTTTTTGGATTAGTAACCGTTTTGCTCGCATGCTTCTCGCAGCATGCTTCTCGAGGTTCGCAGCATGTGGACTTAACCTGCGCGGGATCTTCGACAGTTCTAGAGCCATTCGCCGCTCTATCTGTGGCCTGCGGGTCACTTGCAGGTCGTTGGGCGTATGACGGTGGAGTAATACCATTTTTCTCAGCCCAAGCAAGTCTTTCTGCCGGCGTGAAACAACAGCAACTTGTCCAACACTGTTCAGCGGTTTTGCATCCACAGGGACAGTTCTGGCAGGGAAAAGGTTGAGAATTGTCTTTGTCCACCAGGTCGAGAGATGTGACTGGGATGGGCATTGTGGCAGCGCAAAAGCACATCAGAACAAGGAAAGTAGTGACTTTCCGTCCAATTGTGCTTAGTCTCTTTTTTGCCGTAAGACCCTTCAACTAACCGTCGTTTCTCGTTCGAGCACTGAATCAGTAATCTGGCCAGGCCCGCTCTCCACACCTCAGATGATACCAGCCCGCGAGGAACTCACAAGCTTGGAAGAGTCCCCGCGACAAAGTGACTTGGGGGTTTGCCATTCAAATCCGCATACCAAAGCTATCCTAAGGTTAGCGAATTACCCAGCCGCAAATTTCGCAACTTTGCACCTCTCAGTGAGCCAGATTAATGGACCTAAAAGAATCCCGAGTCAGGCGACGATTCATAACCCAGAGTCGTTACCCCGGCGGCCAGCGAAGCCAAAACAGAAATACGGCATAACCCAGAGACTCTGAGAGTATTTATCTCTGATTCGCCCCCAGAGAGGGGCTGTTTTGGCGAGGTTCGCGGCCGGAAATCGAGTCTCTGGAGAGTGGTCGAGACCTGGGAGGTTATCCATAATGCTGAAGCCACCGACTGAGATAGCAAATATCCGACCAAGTTCCGTTAGACGGTTGTCGATCCAATCTGTACGACCCGGCGAGCCATCTTCTGAACGAAGCATGGCCCGGCGAACGCTCTAGAAATAGTGTTTTACAAACGAGTTACATCCGTATCCACCAATCGAGATCTTGAAATCGTCATCCCGCTACCTCCAAATAGAACTGCCGACCCAACCCCAACGATCTCCAAAGTCGAACAAATCTTCAAAGCTCAAAGCCAGTTAATCACTGTGCCGATCCTTTTGGTTTTCTTTTGTTTTTCATGGTGTCGATCAATCGCCCTCATCATTTTGAAGGGTAGCTCCATTAATTCGGAATGAAGATATATGCTTGTTCAACGTTAAAAACCGCCTAGAAACATGAAGATCTTGTTAGTTGTCGAAAGGCCACTTTGCTACGAATACTTCGGCCACTAGATTGAGTTCGCAACGCAAACAGTCAAAAAGAACATCATCATCGAGTGGGTTTTGCAACATGCTTCAAAGAAACAGAGTCGCATTCGGCTTTACGTTAGTCGAGTTGCTGGTCGTCATCGCGATCATAGGGATTTTGGTCGGTCTTTTGTTGCCAGCGGTACAAGCTGCCCGCGGCGCGGCGGCCCGCATGAAGTGCCAGAACCACCTCAAACAATGGACTCTTGCAGCACACAATCATGAATCAGCCCTGAGGGGGTTCCCCGCGCAGGGTAACATTCCGTTGGGGAGGACAGGAGACCCTTGGTCAGCTCAGGCCCGACTGCTTTCCTACATAGAACAAGAGAACTTGGGCAAGCTGATCGATTTCAGTCTATCAAGCGACGGGCAAGCGATGGCGGTGAATCGTGTGCCGGTTCTGATGTGTCCGTCCGAAGTGAACGACCGACCTCAGGCAAATCCTGCGTCTCCCTACCCCCTAAACTATCTCGTTAACGTCGGCAGTTGGTTTGTTTACAATCCAGCAAGTGGTACCACTGGGGATGGCGTCTTTCAGATGAATCGACAAGTCCGCTTCGCAGACATAACAGATGGCAGTAGCAATACGCTTTGCATGTCCGAGGGCAAGACCTTCACTCCCATTCTGCGAGACGGCGGAGCTCCTAATACTTTGGGAGTACCTATTCCAATTTCCCAGGCAGCTTTAATCGCCTACGGTGGTAGTTTCAAACTGGACGCCGGCCATGTGGAGTGGATTGACGCTCGCAGCATTCAAAGTGGCTTTACAACCACATTCACTCCGAATACGGTTGTTCCTTTTACTTCTGGCGGAAAGATCTACGATGTGGACTTTACGAGTCGCCGGGAAGGAAAGACTGTTAGCCTACCGACTTATTCCGCGATTACGGCGAGAAGTTTCCACACGGGCGGCGTCAACATCTCGTTAATGGATGGCAGTGTCCGGTTCGTTTCCGGCAGCGTCTCCGTCGAAACTTGGAGAGCGCTCGGCTCCCGGGCTGGTGGTGAAGTCGCGATTGATTTTTGAGCGGACGATTGGTTTGTATCCACATTAGCCAGCGATTCGCTGCTTTCTTTGCCTCTTGCGTAGGCGTCTGATTTACCCGCAAATTCTCCGTCCGGCCAAAATTTGTTCAACTATTGTGTCCAAGCGAACTGCCCGTACAATTGGACAGGCATCTCACTTGTTTTGCTCAATCGCCATTCTTGGACACAATAATGAACGTTCGATTTCGTCGTGGATTCACTCTCGTAGAACTACTCGTAGTCATAGCCATCATTGGCATCCTTATCGGACTATTATTGCCAGCGGTACAGTCGGCAAGGGAAGCAGCGAGAAGAATGCAATGCGGGAACAATCTAAAGCAAATCGGCTTAGCTACACTGAACTATGAGTCGGCCTTGAGACGCCTTCCTCCGAGCGCTTGTGTTAACCCAAAAATTAGCACCAATGCATCGTGGAGTATTCACGGCAGGCTGTTTCCGTATCTTGAGCAAAATAGCTTGGCAAACCAAGTCGATCTCAGTTCAAACTGGTCAAACTTCCAAGTAATCAATGGTTATCGAGTTCCAACCTACGTTTGCCCTTCGGATCCCAAGTCGAGTATTCCACGCGACACCAGCGCTACCGGGAGCGCCGTTCAGTTCTTCCTGTACCCAACTAACTACGCGTTTAACGTCGGCACTTGGTTTGTTTATGATCCTGTAACGAATCGAGGCGGAGACGGTGCTACCCATCCCAATTCCGATTTCAGAACATCTGCGATTACCGACGGTTTGAGCAATACGCTTTGGTGTTCTGAGGTTCATGCGTGGCAGGCTTACACACGCAATGGAGGTCCGCCGACCACCGCGATCCCCACTACCCCCGCAGAAGTCGCTTTCATTGCAAACTCGGGGGTCAAGGATCGCATTTTTGCAGATGGCACAGGCAGCGGACGAACTGAATGGACGAACGGACATTCTCACCATTCCTGCTTCACGGTAACCCTAGCACCCAATGCCAAAGTGCCGTTTACGTTTAATGGGGTTAACTACAACATCGACTACAATTCGAGGCAAGAAGGCAGCAGCCAAACTTCGCCAAGCTACGCCGTATTGACCTCGCGCAGTTGGCATACAGGCCTAGTGCAAAGCGTCTTGCTGGACGGCTCAGTACAAAACTTCAGCAGCTCAATTGACCAAGCTGTTTGGCGAGCGTTGGGAACAAGATCTGGCGGTGAAGTTGTCCATGTTGAACGGTAATCAAATGTTGAACGGTAAGCAGGTATCCCGCTCTTGGATTCGACAAATCGTTGCGCCCGTACAATATCGTGCTAACCACGAGTCATGGGGACTAAAATTATCAACCACCCGAAGCAAACGCGTCAGAAAATTCCAGACTGTCTTTGCACTCCGCACTGCACCATCGTTGTACCGGCTTAAAACGTGACCAATAATGAAGAAGGCTCGCAAGAAGGACTGGTTTAACGCTCAATGATCATCCAACCTACGGATAATGATTTCGTCGATTTATGCGACAAAGCTGAGATGTCGGACGGCCAAGGCCGATTTTTTCTAGTTGGGGAGACGCGAATCGCACTCTTTAGAATAGGCGATGAGTACTTTGCTCTGGACGATGCTTGCCCGCACGCGGGAGCATCTCTTGCCCTTGGCATTATATCGGGAAGTATCGTATCTTGCCGGATTCATCACTGGCGTTTTTGCATCCACAGCGGTGAGTACCTCAACGACAAAAAGGATAGCTGCAATGTACGAACCTACGCAGTCCGGGAAGTTGAGAATCGTATACAAGTCGCCGTTTGATCGAGTGGAGCGCCACTCCATCCTAGGTCTGCTCATGGATTCAATTGTTTCATCGCGATTTAAGAAGAAGCATTTGTTATTTTAATATCGATCAGTCCGAATGAGTCGCGGCGGCACCGTCCCGGATTTCGGTATGTCGGATCTTGCCACCTGTAGATCCTGCCCATGCCATCGCGGCACTCGTGGTAAGGGTTGCAACAAGGAGTACTGCTACCGCGATCATTGGGATATTACCGTCTCGTCGAAACACAACGACTGCAATTACGATTCCAAGGACAGTGGTTATTGACGCGATGATAGTCGCAATCTTGCCCGCGTCTTCATGCGTTCCAATGTAGGACTCAGGCACAACCGGAAGCCCCTCAACTACCTCTTCGGCTGGCTCACCGGTCAACTGCGCTGCAAGTCCACCAGCACCCGACATGACGATGACGATGAGCGAAGCAAGGAAAATCCCTCTGTCCCCACGAAAAATTATCGTTGCGACAAGGAGTAGGACTCCAATAGCAAACCCGACGATTGGGAGATGGTTCACAAGTAGGTGCAAGTGGGCTGCGTTCATTTGAAACTCCGATTCGATGTGAAAATTGCACAAAAGCATTTGATAGGGGCGTATGGTCTGTGCGTCATTTTTCCGATTCCTTAGCTGTTGGTTTTGGTGATTGAAAGAGCCAATTCTTGCCAACGACCTTCAGAATCTCGAACCAAACAATGCTCAGGAAACCTCCGGCCATGCAAATTACCAATTCAGTGGGGTGCAGGGTGGAAAAGTGGAAGATTCTCCTTAGTAACGGCACATAGAGCGCCAATCCAAGAAAGAGAGTTGCGCCCCCAACAACCCACCAAAGGGCGGCGTTGGGAACTTGCATGGTTTTCCAAATCGGTTTAGTCCACGATCGGTTGACCAAAATCAAGCACATGTTCGAAATGACAAGCGTTGTAAAACTGAGAGCGATTGCATCGGCCGCATTGAGCCATCCCCAAAGCGAGGAGAAATATAGTGCGAAGACGACCAACAGAGAGCTCAAGCCCTGCAACACGCCAAGTCCAATTAGCCGATTTCCAAACATTGGAAGCGATGGGTCTCGAGGAGGACGACTCATGACGTCGTCATCGTCAGGCTCCGCTTCAAAGACCACGGAACAAGCTGGATCGATCACCAATTCAAGAAACAGAATATGTACTGGCATAAGTGCGATAGGGCTGCCGAGCAAGACCGGAACAAGGGACATTCCCGCGATCGGCACATGAACTGCAACGATATATGTCATTGCTTTTTGAAGATGGTCGTAGATTCGTCGTCCCATCCGTACCGACCGCACGATCGATGCGAAATCATCATCCAGCAAAACTAACGCAGCGGCTTCTCGGGCAACATCTGTACCGCGACCACCCATCGCTATCCCAATATTAGCCGCCTTAAGAGCTGGAGCGTCGTTCACACCGTCGCCAGTCATGGCAACGATTTCACCATTTGCCATCAACGCATTCACAAGTCGCAACTTCTGCTCTGGAATCATTCGAGCAAATACGTTGACGGTTCGCACGCGTCGTTTTAGCTCGGCATCGTCAAATTTTTCTAGTTCAGGGCCTGTTATGGTTTCGTCGATAGGTTGGATACCTGCTTGTCGAGCAATACTCTTGGCAGTAGTCGGATGATCGCCTGTGATCATCACAACGCGGATTCCGGCTGCGTAACACTCTTGCACCGCAGCAGGAACTGTAGAGCGGACTGGATCCGCAAGACCGACCAGACCCAAGAAATCAAAATCAAAATCGTGTTGCTCCTTGGGCAAGGCTTGTTTCCCAAAATTGCCTCTTGCAACTCCCAATACACGAAGCCCTTCCTCCGCCATCGCGGCAACTTGAGTGCCGATATCGTTGATGCGTTCAGCCGACAAATGGCATAGATCTGCGATGGCTTCGGGAGCACCCTTGGTTGCAAGGATATAGTCACTGCCGTTGGGAGATTTCCAGACCTGAGACATTGCTAATAAACTTGGCGACAGCGAGTATCCTCGTTCGAGTTCCCAGTCTCCGTGCATGTGCTCCGTTTGGGCAAGACAAGTATTTCCAAGCTCATAGAACGCTTTCTCCATGGGATCAAAAGGGTCGCGTTGACTGGCCAA
>JBBRGW010000244.1:0-6524 GCA_038223525.1 Pirellulales bacterium | reverse complement strand
TCCCTCACAGTCCGAGACGGTCACACTTAGCGTGGAGACCATCTCTGTGTGAAGTGCCAACCGGAGCATTTCCCTCATCGCAAGTGCAGCGCGTCGCGCCCTCACCCCCTTCCCCTAGTATCTTACTCAGTTGACAGTTTTGAGCAATTAAGATGCTCAGGATGTTGATGTTGTCGAGTTGCTTGCAACAACTTTGCAACGCAGCCACGCAGATCGTATTTGCCCCCTAAGCCTCAACTGAGAGCTTGTGGGAGAGCTTGAATCGTGTGGCTGTTCTTTTTTAACCCGAACGGTCGCTTGATCGGCCTCACGGCCAGATCGTATTTACTAGGATGGGAATTGAAGATGAAATCATACAAGAGAGTTATTGGGATCGATATCTGCACGGTGCGGCTTGATATTGCTGACTCGGATTCGAAAATCCAAAAGGCTGTCGAATACACCGTGGATGCGATCAAAACGAAGATCCTCAAGTTGATCAAAGAACCTTCCGAAACTCTCGTCGTTTGCGAGGCAACCGGTGGTTTGGAGTATCTACTTGTTGATGCGCTTCACGATGCGAAAATCGATGTTGTTGTCGCGAATCCTGCACGTGTTCGTGACTTTGCAAAAGGGCATGGTTACTTCGAAAAGTCGGATGCAATTGATGCTCAAATGCTCCAACTCTACGGCACGCAAGTAAGGGTTTCTTTGGCGAAGCTTCGTACACTCGAAGATCGCAAATTTATAGCGTTAACTCGACGACGTGGTCAGGTCTTGCAGCTCATTAGCCAAGAGAGCAACCGTTTTCGACAATGCATGGACACCCGGGCCAAGTCTTTGATCAAAGAGATGGAGAAGGTACTGAAAACACAGCTAAAAACAGTGAATTCAGAGATCAAGAAGTGCTTGGAGTCGATGGCAGAAACGGATCCCAACATCGAAATCATACTTAGCGTACCTGGAGTAGGCGTAGTGATGACATCCACGTGCATTGCAGAGCTACCTGAGCTTGGCAACCTTTCGCGATCCAAGATCGGCAAGCTAGTAGGCGTTGCACCGATGATTAAGCAATCGGGCAAGTCCGATGGTAAGCGCCGAGCCCGAGGCGGTCGTGGAAACGTGCGAAAGGTTCTTTACATGGCAGCACTTTCGGCCACGCGAACGAATCCGGTGATCAAGGCGTTTTACACAAGGTTGCTGTCTCAAGCTAAGCCCAAGAAGCTTGCATTGGTGGCATGCATGCGGAAACTGTTGACGATACTAAACGATATGGTTCGCAACCAAACCAAATGGGAAGAAAAGAAAAAGAGCGTTGCCGGTTCGACTGTTTCCAATCGACCGGCACCCGCTCGCGTGCTCGATAAAGTTTGACTTATCGGCGACTGAGATATCCCTAGCAGAGTTGTGTCCCCACAGAGCTCCGTTGAGTTTGGCCCAGCGGTGTTCATCTTAACGCTGCGCGAAGAACAAATCAAATAAAATGATGTTCGGCGTCATGCCTTCAAAAATCCCGGGGGTTCGGGGGCAGAGCCCCTGAGGAGCACTGATGGACTTCGGAAAATTTAAGATTTTCGAAGCGACTCTATTGCCTATTTCCTAGACGGTCGCTCTCCCCCAAAGGGGGCGAGGGGGGGAAGAGCAGTGTCGCGGGCGGCGGGGACGGGCGGCGGGGACGGGCGGCGGGGACGGGGAGCGGGAAATTGCAAGCCCCCGGCCGTAGTGGAACTTGCCCGAGTTCCAAGCGTTGCAGGAATTCTAACGAATTCCACCACGGTTTATTCTAACCCCGCTCCCCGCCTCACGTCTCCCGCCTCTCGCCTCTCGCCTCTCGCCTCCCGTCTCTCACCTCTCGCCATTCGCCTCAATCGTTGCGATGCGTTCCATCAACAGCGTGCAATCCTGCTTGCGGCCCTCGTGCTCAAGTAACCTCGCCTCATTCTCGAGCGACTGAATCAACGAGGCAATGTCATCGTTGGCTTGGAATCTCGATTGCGCTTCATGTACCGATACCAAGCCTTGTTCCGTACTGCCAATGATCAGTTGGGCGATAGCCAAGTCGGCTATCGCCTGCGCCTTGGAGGGCCAATCGGAATCCGGGGACTTTTTTAATGCCTTGTTCAACAATTGCGCACCCTGTTGATAAGCCCCCGATTGCAATTTGACACTGCCGAGTGCTGCGATCGCCGCCGCTGCGATTGCGGGTTGTTGGTTTGTAGCCGGTCCACTCAAGATCGCAACGGCGGCTTCCGCTTGCCCGACCGATGCAAGGCATTTCGACTCCGCTACCCTCAACCACAATACATCGTCCCCCGTTGCTAGCGTCTCTGCTCTCTTTAAGTTGAGCAGCGCTAGTTGCATTTCGGTTCGATCCATCTGCGCTTGCGCGATGGCAGTCCAAAACAGCACGTTGGTCGATCGATTGCTTTTGGCCAGCGTACTGCCGACATGCTTCGCCATCGATTCTCCGAGAGCGTCGGGCCAACTTCTTGAATCGGGGATTAGCTGTTCGATACGCAACCAGAATTCGATATCCAACGGAGCTTGTTCGCGTTTCATCAGCTCCATTTGGAGCATCATCGCTTGCAGTCCGAAAGTCCGAATGGGGTCAGCAACCGCGCTGTTTCGTTTTGCAGCTTCGGCCAATAGCAGATTGAAGTCGCATTGTTGCTGTAAGTTGTTCGATCGCACTGCAACCGCTAACGCTTGTCGGTATAACGTCTCGGCAGTGCTCCACTGTTCGGCGACAACAGCCCGCAACCCTAACAGTTTCAAACAATCCATTTCGATGAGTGGATGCCCAACCGCTGTGCTTGCCTGTTTCAAATAACTTACCGTCTGATCGTCCGGGTCACTGGTCTGCAGAGCTAAAGCAAAGCTGTTGCGTTGCTTTTGATATTCCTGAGCTACCGAGGGGAATTCATTGGCGACTTTCAGCAGCGAGCTCCAATCGGTGGACGCAATGGCACCGGACCGCTTGCTTCGCGATGCGGCGATCAACTGGATCTCTTTGGTCGCGGCATCACTCGCCCAGTGTTCTGCCAATAGTCGTTCGCTTGTCTCCCCGTACTGGTTCACTATCCTCCTTGCAGATCGCAGTTTATCCTTTTCCATCAAGGGCTTTAACCGAGCGCGCAACTCTTCGGTGGGAAGCGTCGAAGCGATCCCATTGCCGAGAATGGCTTCGTGTCCATCAAAGCGAATGGTTCGCGCGGGAGGATTCGCCACACGCTCATTTTCTAATGTCTGATTCGCCGCGACACTTTTCTTCGCTGTATCGCTTGCTTTTCCAGTCAGAAACGAGTTGAACGACCATGGATTCGCGTTGGGTCCGTTTGCATTGCGATCGGTAAAGGTCGAGCATCCCATCAGCGACGATGCAACTACCACCGGCAGGATTAGTGTTCTCGATTTGTTTTTGATGCAATACATCGACGCAAGTCCGGTTACTAGTAGTTCTTGGGAACGACATTGTGAAGTCGAAAGAGGTTAGCGCGTTGGCAGCATTCTGGGTCGGCGCGAACGACTTCACAGGGGAGGAAAGTGTTCATTGTGCTGTCCGAACCATCCCGGCTCGGATGCAAGCTGAATTCTTCGAGCAGTTCGTTGCTTGCAGCTGCCGATTCCGAAGGTGTGTTGAAGACATAAGGTCGAATAACCACAACCAATTCGGTTCGAATGCGGTTGGTCGACTGGCGTCGGAATAAAAAGCCTATGCCCGGCAACTCGCCCAAGATGGGAATTTGATCACGGGAATCGTTCACTTGTTCTTCGATCAGTCCACCCATGGCGACTGCCATTCCATCCTGAGCCACAATGGTGCCACTCACAGTTCTTCGTCGGATCGTATCGACATTCACACTGCTGACTCCATTGCCATTGGTGGATGGAATCGGAATGGAGGCACCGGAGAGAATGCGTTCGGAGTTCTCTTCGACAACACGCAGAGTCACCGTTCGATCCGCATTGATGTTGGGGGTAATCAGCAGTGACTGACCGACGTCACGCAGTTCGGTGATAGGTGTTGCAGCGACCGCTCCGTTGACTGCCGTGATACTTGCGACCACTTGCGACGGGGTAAAGCCGATAGTAAACGGCAAAGTGTCGCCCACAAAAATGCGGCTGACCTCGTTGTTCGCGGTCAAGATGAGTGGTGTTGCGAGCGCGGTCACACGATTCTTACTTTGAAGCAATTGCATACGAAACTGAAAATTGTCATCTACCATCTGAAAGGAGAGCGCCCCAGGCACTTGCCCCGCAACACTGGATGTAAGACTGCGCGAGACACTCGATCCGCCGGGGAAACTTGGATTCAGATTTCCGTCTGAGCTCGCACCAGCAATACCGTCTCGCTTGGTAAAGTATTCGAAGGCCGAGTTGAGGCCGTCGGTAAGATGGACACGCAGAACCTTGACTTCTAACAGAACTGTGGGTGTGGGAACATCCAACTGCTTGATCAAATGCTCAATCTGTTCCATCGATCGCAGATCGCCTGTTCGGACAATGATTTGATTGTTGCGGCGAATGGTCGAAACATAAATCGTTGCCGCCTTGCGATCCAATAGATCGCTGCGATCTTCGTCGTTGATTCGCCCTTGGTCGATCAATTGGTTCTCCAAGCGTTGGATCTCCTCCGACGAGAGATCGTTGAGAGGACGGTTGTCTCCGTTGGCATTCGAGCCGTTAGCGTTCGACGCATTGTTCCACTGATTTCGGAGCCGCCCGTTGATCGAACCGCTGGCAGTTTGCAGGCCACCGTTTCCGAAAGGATCGGAAGAGGACCCTGCCCCAAACCCATTGAATCCGATTTGGCTGGCCGAACCGTTTGATCCGCCGGCACCTCTCGGCAACGTGGAGTTTGACCCAGCGGCTCCTCTGCGACCAGAGCCTGAGTTGGAGGTACCGTCTATGGATCCCAGTCCGAGCGCTCTGCCATCGACGAGATCAAAGCGGTTGAATCGTTGCGAAAGGTCGGCCAAATCCGTTTGGTCGCTGCTGGCTGCGTTGTATTGCACACGGCTTCCAAGGATTTGTTGGATGACCTGCGCGACCGCAACCGGATTTGGATATAGCAGTGTAAATACCTTGGTCTCTTCCTCTCGGAAATTCGAAAGGTCTCGCTCGTATTCCCGCGAGGTGGCAATCCGAATAATTCCTGAATGCTCGTCTTTGCGATAGAACAGCCCGTTCGCTTTGACAATCGCATCGAGCGCGTCCATGGCCGAGACACGTCGAAGAAAAGCGGTTACGCGAGTTTTGCCCGCTTCGGCTGAGTTGATGATGTTGAGCCCTGTTTCGTCGGCAAACACCTTCATCGCGTCGGCCATCGATACATCATCAAACTGAACTTGGCGAAGGATTTTTTGTGAGCCCGTGCGAACGGCCACTTTGGAATCCTCACCGAGTACGACTACGTCCGAGCTCGCGAGCTCCTTCTCCACCGAAGCCAATTGCTTGGGCAATGCTTCCTCGCTTGCTTTTCGCTTCGTTGGCTCCTGATCGCCAAGATTAGCCGAGAGCGAGGACGAGAATGCGCACACGATATAGCAGATAGTAGTCAGCCATCGGAAATAGGTATTGGTATGCGTCATGCTCGACCCTGCTATGCGTTGCGAGACAGCGTCCTGCTATCAAGTCTCAAGCTGTATCGACTAGGGGATATGTGGCGATCAGCGAAACTTTAACGGCAATCCTCTTTTGCACGCTCTCGACTAGATTTTGCACACTGCTTTCGAGAGCCAGAATGGGTACCGATCATTTCGGGTTGTGCAAAGCACGCAAACCGCGCATTTTACCACCAGTTCCGACTTGATGACAATTGCAGGGTGCTACAGTTCTCCGATTGCACTCGGGTGCCCGGCAAGTTGATCATCGCCAACTTCGTCGTATGTCGCGAAGAGGGCGAGTTAACAGTCACGCTGCTTTGAATCACAAGCTGTTTCAATTTTGTTGGAGAGAGTTTTAAAAATGTTCAAACGTTTTAGTAAAGACAAAAGTCGCAAGGGTTTTACGCTCATAGAGCTCATCGTTGTGCTCTTCATCCTCGTTGGACTTGCAGCACTGATCATACCGACGATAAGTGGGCTCATCGGTCGTACGACTGCTAGTACATCTGCATCGAGCATCGGCAACGTTGCCAATGCGATCCAGCGATACGAAGCACAGTTTTTGACTTACCCGGACAACTTCGATAGTCTCAAAACCGACTTGACGGGAACCAATCTCGATACTTTGGATGCTGCTTTAATTGCGGCAACAGCCAACGTAACTCTGACGGCGCCCACTCTCGTTCCATTGACTGCAGCAGGCATCACCTCCGTAGGTGTTCACACTGCCGGCGATGGTAGCTACGTCATGGCAACACCAACAACGATTACAGCCACGACCATATTAAGGGGGCCTACCGCTCCAACCCAAGTAGCATTAGGACTCGAGAAGGTCGGTGTCGCTGGTAAGTATGTTCTGTTCGGTGTTGGATCTATCACCGATATGAAAGGCAGAACCATCATGGAGCCGCCCGTCGCTTTTCCTTCGGACGGTTCGAT
>JBBRGW010000243.1:0-6539 GCA_038223525.1 Pirellulales bacterium | reverse complement strand
GTGCGAGTCAGCTGATTTGTCTTCATCATCGGCACGCTGTTGCAGATCTTCGCCTGTGATGGCGGCTAACGCTGCTTTGTCATGCTCGATCTTTCTTTTCAAGGTAACCTTTTGTTCTCGCAACGTCTTGCGATCTTCGATCGCCAAATCGAAACGCTCTTCAGCTAGTTTCCGTTGTGTTTGAAGCGACACGACTTCTTGCTCCAATTGTTGGAGCAGTACTTCGTCTTCCGATTTGCGAGCCGCCTCCAACTGTTCGTTGGTCTTTTCCAAATCGTCCTTAATCGCTCGGAACTCTTTCTCCGCAAGAGCGTATTCGCTATCTGGATTATCGATCTCTTGTTCGAGACTCAATAGCTGCTTCTGATCGTGCTCTAGCGATTCCTGTATCTCACCGATGCGCTCGGCATCCGATTGACGTTGTTTGTCATCCTCAATGGATTTTTCCGTGGGGTCCGTACTGGCATCCGATGCTGGTGGCTGGGCAGCGGAATCCGCCTCGTACGATTGAGATGACCTCACACTGGACAAAGTGGCGAGAAGAAAAATCGCAAAGCAGATGCTTACAAAAGTTCCACAGGTTTTAACGTGCCGCATGCTCATGTGGGTATCCTTACCACGAGTAGTTGTTCGGTGATCCATCACCCCAATTCCTTTCGGTCGATTGTAGTGGGTCTCAACTTTCGCTCCAAGAGTTCCGACGAGTTTCGGCAAAACAATCGAGAGATTATGGTTTGCTAGCATGAATGCAGGCTACTTGTTGCGGTACGCGTGGATCCGACTTATGATGGGTTTGTTCGAAATGTCGAAATCCTGCCGATTCTTGGTCGCCACGGCACCCTGAGTCAACCTTCCTACCTATTGGCCCGACGCAAACACAGTATGGCCAGAATTGCAATCCAATTGCGGTACAGTTCCGAAGCGAGGATATTCGTTTTCACATTTGCAAGCGTACTGATCGGCTGCATGCCTCAAGCCGTTCTTGCTCAAGAGTCAACTAAGCCTGCTAGTTTCATCAATGATGTTGTTCCGCTACTAACCAAGGCCGGCTGCAATTCTGGAGTTTGCCATGCCAAGGCTGGTAATGGTCAGAACGGATTCAAGCTTTCACTGCTCGGATTCGAACCCAAAGAAGACTTCGAATACATTACCAAAGACAGCCGTGGGAGACGATTATCTATTGCTGCTCCCGAAACTAGCCTCCTGCTCATGAAAGCGATTTCTAAGCTACCACACGGTGGTGGCGTTCGTTTCCAAGAGTCCTCATCGGAGTACGCGGTGCTGCTGAACTGGATCCGAAATGGGGCCGTCTACGACGCGGGCTCGGCGCCGAAACTAGTATCCCTCGAACTTAAGCCGAATCGTGCAACGGTCAAGCCGTGGTCCGAGCAACAACTGAAAGTTATCGCAACCTACTCCGACAATTCGCAACGCGATGTAACTCAAACTGCATTGTTCGAAACCAACGACAGCGCGATGGCCGAGGTGACACCGGGCGGACTAGTAAAAGTTCTCGATTTACCAGGCAAGGTTTCCGTAATGGTGCGATTTCAAGGACGGGTGTCGGTATTCAATGCCTCCGTTCCACTCGGGGCCGCGATCGATGCATTGCCACCTTCTAAGAACTTCGTGGATGAAGCGGTCTTTGCGAATTTAAAAGAGCTAGGAATACCACCTTCATCGCTATGCGATGACGCGACCTTCTTGAGACGCGTCTCTTTGGATCTCGCGGGCCGATTGCCGACGGACGAAGAAAGATTGCGTTTCAATGCAAGCCAGGATGGCCAAAAGCGAGATCTTGTAATCGATGACCTGCTGCGTAGTTCCGAGTACGCTGACTTTTTCGCGAACAAATGGACGGCCATGCTCAAAAACCGTCGCGATGACGCTAGCGACATTATTTCCAACTTTGCATTTCACGCATGGGTTCGCGATAGCCTGCTCGCGAACAAACCCTACGACCAGATGGTGCGAGAACTACTTGCCGCAACCGGCACAGTCATCGCCAACCCGCCCGTCGTTTGGTACAAGCGAGTGAAAGAACCAAAGCAGCAAGTCGAGGACGTTGCACAGCTCTTTCTCGGTGTGAGGATGCAATGCGCGCAGTGCCATCACCATCCCTTTGAACGTTGGAGTCAAGACGACTACTACAGCTTCTCCGCGTTCTTCTCGCAGGTCGGACGCAAACCCACTGCTACCCGCGGCGAAGACATGATCTTCCATAAACGCGGTTCCGCTAGCGCGACAAACATCAAGTCCGGAGCGGTGCTAAAGCCGGCTGCATTAGGAGATACGATGCCCACCATTGCAGCCGATGAGGACCCTAGATTGAAACTGGCGGATTGGATGAGCTCGCCAAACAATCCCTTCTTTGCAAAAGCCGTCGTGAATCGTTACTGGAAACACTTCTTTCGTCGCGGTCTCATCGAACCGGAAGACGACATCCGCGATACAAACCCACCCTCCAATCCTGAACTGCTGGCTGCACTGGAGAAGCATTTGATTGACTCGAACTTCGACCTCAAAAGCCTTATCAGAACTATAACGGGATCGCACGCTTACCAGTTGAATGCATCGCCAAATCAATACAATATCACCGACCAACAGAACTACTCGCGATACTATCCTCGACGGCTGCAAGCGGAAGTTTTTCTCGATGCCATTGATGACTTGACTGCCTCGCGAACGGAGTTTCCCAATTTGCCGAGCGGCACGCGCGCGATCGCTTTGCCCGACAATAGCTACAACAACGCATCCCCGTTCCTAAAAGTCTTCGGCAGACCCGAAAACGAAAGCGTTTGCGAATGCGAACGCATCCAGTCCTCTAGCCTCGCCCAAAGCTTGCACCTCATCAACGCTAACGACATCAAGGCGAAACTATCCAACGTCAACGGACGCGCTGCAAAACTCGCTAAGTCGCATAGCTCCAATGTGGAAGCGGTCCGGGAGCTTTACGCAGTGGCATTCGCTCGTGAGCCGCGACCAGAGGAGTTGCAGGCAGGCATCGAGTTTTTAGCCGAACCCCGATTGGATCCGGCCGGCCAACCATTCGACGCAATGAAAGCAAAACAAGAGAGTTTTCAGGACCTGATCTGGGCACTGATTAACACCAAAGAGTTCCTCTTCAATCACTAGGTCCCAAACATGCTAAACCTGCACCGCACCGGATGCCGAAAGTTTCGAACGATCTGGTTCATCCGGCTGATTTGCCAGATCGGATTGATCTCTACTGTGTTGCTGCACTCCGGTGCGCTGGCCCAGTCCGTTTGCCTGCCTCTCCCACGTTTATTGACCACAATGCCGATGGGGGGAAAGCCCGGAACCCAAGTTGAGCTCACTATCACTGGTGAGAACATTGACGGTGCTGGCGAATTGATATTCACTCATCCTAGCCTTTCCGCAACACCCATACGCGACGCCAATGGCAAGGCCGAACCGAACAAATACATGGTCAGCATTGCTACTGACGCCCCGATCGGAATTCACGAAGCAAGATTGATGACTCGATTGGGGATCTCGTCATCGCGAGTCTTCTCTGTGGGTACACTGAAGGAAGCCACGCAAATCGGACCGACGACCGCGTTGCCTAAAGCCATGCCGCTTCAAGTAAATTCGATTTGCAACGCAGTCATGACCGACAAAGCGATCGACCACTTTTTATTCGAAGCGCAGAAAGGGCATCGGTACATCGTTCACTGTTCATCGCGCGGGATCGACTCGAAGCTCGAGGCTGTATTGATCCTTGCGGATTCCGAAGGACGTGACCTCAACGTCGAACGTCGCGGTGGCACGCTCGACTTTGTAGCGACCAAGGATGGTAAACACATTTTGAAGATCCATGACCTGACCTTCAAAGGGGGCCCAGCTTACTTTTATCGATTGACCTTGCAAGAGATTCCAGAGGGTTCCCCCGTTCCGACGTTTCCATCGACCAAGTCGGTAAGTTCCTTTTCGTGGCCGCCGACAGGGCTCGCCGAAATGTCCGCCACAAGCGAAAAAGAGCCTAACAACTTACACGCGCAAGCCCAAAAGATTGCCCTCCCATGCGACATAACGGGAAGCTTTTTCCCCGCCGCCGACGTCGACACCTTTGAATTCATGGGCACCCAAGGAGATGTCTGGTGGGTGGAGGTCGCTTCGGAAAGGCTCGGACGCCCCACAGACCCATCGGCCATCGTGCAGTTGGTCCAGCAAGCAACTGCCGACGGCGACGAAACGTTTGTTGAAATTGCTGAGTTCAGCGACATTGCCAGTCCAATGAAGTTATCCACCAACGGTTATGCATACGACGGCCCGCCGTATAACGGTGGTTCGCTCGACATCATCGGCAAGCTCGAAATCAAAGCGGACGGTTTGCATCGCATTCAGTTGTCCGACCTTTTTGGTGGCACACGCATCGACGCTCGCAATGTTTACCGTTTGATCATTCGCAAGGCGGCTCCCGACTTCGCTTTGGCGTCGTGGGGATTTCATATGGAACTCCGCAACGGCGATCGCAATGCGCTTTCGAAACCGTTAGCTCTTCGCAATGGAATCACGGTAGCGCTCGAAGTCGTAGTCGTTCGTAGAGATGGATTCGATGGCGAGATCGCGCTAGCGATGGATGGGCTTCCCTACGGAGTGACAGCTCAGGGTCTCAAGATACCGGCCGGAAAGACTCGCGGAATCATGCTCATAACTGCCGATGAACAGGCTCCAAAATCGTTGGCAAATGTATCGTTCTACGGCAAATCGTTTGTCAACGAAGTCGAGGTTAAAAGGCCGGTGCAGATGGCCGCGATGGCTTGGCCTATCGTGGACTCCTGGGGCGAGATCCCAAGCCCCCGACTTGTCACCGGCTTGCCCATCTCAGTGACAGGTGCCGAGTTTGCGCCCGTTTCGATCTCTGCCAAAGAGAAAAAGGTTTGGGAAGTAAACGTTGGGCAGAAACTGACCATTCCGTTGCAGCATACTCGGCGAAGTGAGTTTTCAGGCACCGTGTTGCAACTCAAAACCTCGGGCGCAGGCTTTGAGCAAGCCCCTCGATTCGATGTGTCGCTCGCGTCCGAGTGTTCGGAAGTCGTCTTGGACCTGGCCGCTTTGAAAACGCCACCTGGCGATTACCTCATTGCATTTTATGGTACTGCGGTTGCAAAATACCAAAGCGCGCTGGAAGCTACCACAAAAGAAACGACAGCACCAATAGATACGGTGGATATCGTGATGTCCGAACCGATAGCAATCTGCGTTAAACCTTCGGAGCCAAAATGAGCGATCCCTTTTATGCGTCGTCCGTTGTACCGTGTTCTGGTCCGAGTTTGTTCGGATCGCAGGAACGTCGCGGCTTCATCCGCATGGGACTTGCCGGATTCGCAAGCCTAAGTCTCCCTGCTTTGCTGAAACTGCAGTCCGCCATCGCGCAGCAACCTAGCGGTGAGACGAAACCCAAGCAAGAAAAGTCCGCAGTTATCATGGTTTGGAAGCCAGGCGGCTGTTCGCATATCGACACTTACGATCCCAAACCGGAATCGAGCAGTGAGTACCGCGGTCCCTTCACGACGATCGCAACTAAGGTACCTGGCATGCGTTTCACGGAACTGCTTCCGATGCAAGCGAGTATCGCAGACAAGTTTACGGTTTTGCGCTCGATGCGTCAGACCGCGGCAGGACACCCAGCCGGATCGATGCAGATGCTTTCAGGCGATCCCGATACACGGGACAAGCCAAAACCCAAGTATCCCGATTGGATGACCGTCACCAATTACTTGCGCTCGCACGGTGCTCAGCGCACCAATCCATTGCCTCTCTACGCGGGAATCAATCCTCCTTTGGAGTACAATGGTCCAGCATATTTGGGGGATGCTTATTCTCCATTCACAGTTAACGGTGACCCGAATTCCCCAACCTTCTCAGTGCCAAACATCGGACTCTCAGACCAAAATGAAGTCCGCCGTTTGGATCGACGCTCCACATTGCGTCAACGACTGGACACACTGGAACGTGCCTTTGACCGACAAGGTGAACTCGGTGCGCTCGATCAATTCGAATCGCAAGCGATGACGTTATTAACAAACCCAAAGACGCGAGTTGCTTTCGACCTGACTCAAGAAGACGATCGAACGCGTGACCGCTACGGCCGGAACGCTTGGGGTCAACAATTGCTGATGGCTCGACGATTGGTCGAGGCGGGAGTCGAGGTACTAACGACCAGTTTGAGTGGGCCTCTTTGTGGACGTGTAGGTAATTGGGATGATCACGCCGTGAATCACCACGTATTCGACGCGTTGCGGTTTCGAGCAGGAGCATACGACCAAGCAGTCTCGGCTCTGATCGAGGATATCTACCAACGTGGGCTCGATAAACGTGGCCGTAGTCACAGGTGAGTTTGGGCGAACGCCCAAAATCGAACATTCTCCAAGCACCGGCGAAGGAAACGCGAGCGCTCCGGCAGGAACACAGCAACCAGGTCGAGACCATTGGCCTCGTGCGTTCTCGAACCTATGGGCAGGGGGAGGCATCGAAACCGGACGCTTCATCGGAGCAACGGACAAGCGAGGCGA
>JBBRGW010000242.1:0-6556 GCA_038223525.1 Pirellulales bacterium | reverse complement strand
CTGGCGGCCAACGCTTCGAATGGAAATCCATTTTTGGCAATCTCACTATTACAAGGGATTATCGAGTCAGGTAGCGTGCAGTTCCGCGAGGGTGGATGGGCATGTCGATCTGGGCAGCCTATTACGCTTCAGGGGTGCGGGCAGGCGGCAAGCGCAATAGCAACTCGCATCGACGGCCTCCCCAACCTCGTGGTCCGCTTTCTTACTGCGGGTGCGATCTTGGGCGGCTCCTTTCGGTTCGAGGAAGCCTCGAATCTTTCGGGCATCGATTCAATACTGGCACAGGAATCGATCCAACTTTCGCTTCAGCGGCAATTGGTTTGGTCCGATAGCCAGCAACAGCAAATCGGCTTCGTTCATGAAGAGGTTCGACAATCACTATTGGCGCGGTTAAACGAATCCGAACGAAAACAACTGCATTTAGATGCAGCGGAGCGGATTCACCTAGAGGACCCGAATCGGTTCTACGAACTTGCCTACCACTACGACGCTGCCCTTTACGCAAATGAGACTATCCATTTTGCAACGCTGGCCGCAAAAAACTCACAGCGTCAATACGCGAACGAACTTGCGATCCGATACTATCGAATGGCGCAGAAATGGATCCCGGATTCCGATCGGGACCGACGCGGCAATACACTGGAGAGCATTGGAGAAGTATTCCTCAGCACGGGCGACTACGACGGGGCTGGAGATTCTTTCACCGAAGCCCTGGCATGCGCGGATCGCGCGATCGATCGAACGCGTCTAGCCGGCAGAATCGGCGATGTGGAATTCAAGCGAGGACGGATGAGTCAAGCTGCCGAACAATACGTTTCTGCGCTCGAATTGAGTGGAGTTCGAGTCGCGGGGACCATGTCTCGCATGCTCTTAAATTTGATTTGGCAGGCGGTGCTTCAAGCAAAGCATTCCGTCTTTGGTTTGTCGAAGCATCGCCCAACAGCGACCCCAATTCAGCGGCTGCGATGGACCCTTCTGAGCCGATTGGCGCATACGTATTGGTTCAGCCGAGGAGCAGTTTGGACTCTATTTGCACATCTTTCAGGTATGAACGATGCCGAGAAATACGTGGAGACTCCGGAGCTTGCCAAGTGTTACTCGGAACACGCTCCGGTTTGTAGTCTCCTCGGCTTCTTCGAACGCGCGAAAATCTATTCGAAACGGTCGTTGCAGATCCGATGTGATCAGGATGATCTTTGGGGACAAGGTCAAACACTTGCGTATTCCAGTGTCGTGCACTTGGCGGCGGCGGACTTTCGTGCCTGCATCGAAGTTTCGACCGAAGCGATCGCACTGCTCGAACGGACTGGCGATGCTTGGGAAACCAACATGGCTCGCTACCAAAGGGCAAACGCTTTCTATCGCGCAGGTAGATATCGAGAAGCAGCTGCCGACGCACAAAAAATACATGATTCTGGCATGGTCATCGGAGATGATCAGGCTGCGGGCATCAGTTTGGATGTTTGGATTCGCGCCGCGCCGCACAAAGTACCACCTGAGATTGTTGTCAAGCAAGCGAGGATTCCTAGGACAGACGCTCAGAGTCACGCGCAAACCCAACTTGCTTTGGCAATCGTCCAGTTGCGTGCCGGGCAATTGAATGAAACGGTAGCGACGCTGCAGGGGGCTATTGAAACCTGCAAGAAAGCAGGACATCTCAACACTTACATCAGTCCCTGTTATGCATGGCTCGCGACCGCACTTCGAATTATCGCAAGCACCACGCCACGCTTTCAAGTACATTCTTTTCGCAGTCAAATTGCAAGAGCAAAGCGTGCAGCCAAACGCGCCTGTTGCATCGCGAGGAAGTTTCCTGCCGATCGCCCTCACGCGTTGCGAGAACTCGCATTAGTGGAATTGTTGATGGGGCGAACCACAGTGTCGGCCAAACTGTTCCGAAAAAGTATTGAAGTTGCCGAATCGATTCAGAGTCCCATGCAAGTGTTGGAGTCGTTATCGTCCCTACATGAAATGCAAAGTGGAGCAACCGATAGTCGGCTGAAACTGACGGAGCTAGAATCCGTGCGAATGCATTTTCTCACCGAAAGCCTTGCCGATTCCATCCGACAGGTCGAAGGGAAGTCGGCCTCGCAAGAAACGATTTCGCTGGCAGACCGGTTCGATACACTCCTGGCCGACGGAAGACGAATAACCCGCTCATTAGATAAACGAGATATCTTTCGCGAGGGTTGCCTAGCGGCGCAGCATTTACTTCGCGGTCAAGTCGTTGTTATTTTTTCCAGAGAATCCGTGGATTCCTCATGGACCGTTTCCGACAGGATTTCGACGGGCGCAGTCAGCTCGGGCCATCTCGATGAAATGGCGCATCGCGCTAGTTTTTTGTCGCCCATCGAAAGCGATGGGACAACTCGAGTCATGCCATGGAATGAGCGAGATCGATTTACAAACGGCAGCTTATTGATAACTCCGATTCGCGTTCGAGATTCCATCGTTTCAGTCTTGGTCATTGGCCATACCGAGTTGGAAAATCTCTTCGGGAACGAAGAGCTCAAGGTGGCGGAATTCATAGCGACGTTGACTGGTGCTGCTTTAGAAAATGCCGAGGGGTTCAGCGAACTGCATGAATTGAACTCGACGTTGGAGGAACGCGTGGAGGAGCGGACGGCTGCAGCAGAACTGCGATCGACCGAACTGATTCACAGTAACGAAGCCCTTCGCGAAACGGAGGAGCAACTTCGCGAAGCGATCGAGATTGCCAATGCGGCAAGCCAATCCAAGAGTCGCTTTTTTGCAACCATGAGCCATGAAAATAGAACACCGCTCAATGGCATCTTAGGAATGACGCAACTCGCACTCGCTAATAGTCCAAGTATGCAGTTAACGAACTATCTGGGTACGATCCAACGATCCGGTGAATCGCTGCTGAGTTTGCTCAATGACCTTCTCGATTTTTCGAAAATCGAAGCTGGAAAAATGACGGTCGAAGCGATCCCATATGATCCCCTTCAAGTTTGCATGGATGCAATCGATCTGCTTTCCATTCCCGCTTGGCAAAAGGGAATCGAGATAGCCGCTTTCTTTTCCAATGCAGTCCCGCATAGCCTCATCGGTGACCCGATGAAATTGCGTCAGATCGTACTGAACCTTCTCGGTAATGCAATCAAGTTCACAGCGAAGGGATCTGTCGAAATTCGAGTCGAGGTCGCATCGGGAGAACGCCGCGCGCTGAGAATTCGTGTCATCGATACCGGGATAGGAATCGCCGAGGACAAGCAGCAAACTATTTTCGAATCCTTTTCTCAAGCGGACAATAGCACGACGCGACGATTCGGTGGCACGGGTCTCGGACTTGCAATTTCATCCGAGTTGGTACAACTGATGAACGGAGCGATCGAAGTGAAAAGCCAGCCCAACATGGGAAGCGAGTTTATTGTAGTATTGCCACTGATTATCGATTCCTTAGCAACAGAAACCGCTGCACACCCTGTCAAAAGTTTTGCAGGCAGAAAATTCTTGATTGTCGAGCCGGTGGAAGCGGCTAGGCGTTGCTTGGAGGAAAGTATCGCTGATGCTGGCGGATTTGCGATTAGTTTCGATTCATGGTTCGATACGCCTGAAAGCGATCGACCGGAACTCGATCTCGTAGACGCGATCATTGTCGCTGGACCGGAGGCAAACAAGGTCTTGGGGCAAGCGTCTGCCTTGGGCATTCCATGTTGGTTGGCGCAAGGACCGGACGCTCCTCAAATTGAGAATCAACGCTACTTGATCAAACCGTGCATTGGACCCGAATGGATTGAGACCCTCTCGAGTAACAAGCCAAATCAGGATCGTTGGGATCTTGTTGCCCTTTCCTCTCGGGCCGAATCTCAAGTCGAATTCCAAGCTGTATCTCAAACCGAATGTTGCTTTGAATCACAAAAGCAAGGGGATGAACCGAAGAAGAAGCATTCATTGAACATTCTTGTCGCCGAAGATGGGTTGGTAAATCAATGTGTCCTCGTCGGATTGCTGGAGTTGTCTGGGCATCGAGCAACCGTTGCCAACAACGGGCGAGAAGCTTTGGAGTTGATCGAACAACGCGGCTTCGACGTTTGCTTGATGGACTTGGATATGCCTGAATTGGACGGAATTCAAGCGACGATCCTCATTCGTAGGCGGGGGTTTGCATTGCCAATCTTTGCGATGACCGCACATCATGATCAAGACCACGCAGATAAATCTCGCGAGGCAGGCATGACAGGATTCCTCACCAAGCCGATCAATCCAAAGGATCTCCAGCGAATACTTGATTCGGTCCCTTCCGCTGAGAACCTGCCCCCTCTTCGAGCCCTTCTCGCACTCTGACTGAAAAAACCGTTAGCGGAAAATGGGAGCGTGAGGCTCCTGCCAAACTATCGACGCATCAAACGCAGCAGCCTTGCGCACGCGATGAAAAAGCAAGCAGTTGCTAGAGTCGAGTTTCATTCCGTGGCTTCGTGATTGAGGATTTTTTCGATCGTCTGCATAGTGTAAGGCTTTTGCAAGAAGTCTGGTCCCACGTCGTCGTTTGTGGCCATGTAGCCGCTGGTGAGAATGACTCGAACATTGGGATGGTTAGCCCGAATCCAATCTCGCAATCCGAGCCCGTCCATAATTCCAGGCATTTGCACATCGGTGATGACAATTTGTGGAGGATTGGATTCCTCGAGAAATCGGATTGCGGCTTCTGAACCATTGGCTTCCGATACCTTGTATCCCATCATCTTGAGCATAAACGTCGTAGCTTTTCGCACTGCTTCTTGATCCTCGACAACCAAAATAGACTTGTTCCAGTCTGTCTTGTCCGCCTTTACCTCAGGCATGATGTTCGTGGGTTCCAAATGGGTTAGAGGTAATATAAAACGTGTGGCAGTTCCTTTGCCAAGTTCGCTTTCGATTCTAAGTTCGCCGAGCGATTGTTTAACGAATCCGAGGACAGAGCTGAGACCAAGTCCGGTCCCTGACTTCGACTGCTTCGTCGTGAAAAATGGGTCGCATACTTGAGAGATCCATTGCTTGGGGATGCCTGCTCCGTTGTCGATGACTTCAAAGAGGGCATAGGGCCCAATCATGTTCTCTCCCCAACCGCTTGGATCGGAAACCTTCAAGGTGATCTTGCGAATAGTTAGTTTGATTATTCCGTCGGATACGATCGCATCTTTTGCATTCGAGAGCAGATTGATTATTGCAGTGGTTAGTTTGGCACTGTCTATTGTAATGACAGATTGCTCGGACAAGTCTTCTTCGGTATAAGTGATGGATTCGCCGACGGTTTGTTGAAACAACCCGCGGACGGATCGCAACCAGTCGGAAACTCGAATTGGCTCTGTCACCAAGGACTGTTGTCTCGCATAGGACATCAGTTGTTTGACGATGGACGCGCCCGATTGCGCAGCCATTGTCGAGGATGCCAATAGCTCTCGCGCCGAAACGGTGAGATGCTTCTCTTTCAACAACATGCTCTGGTTGGAATTGAGGACTACGGTCAGCAAGTTGTTGAAGTCATGGGCTACACCACCTGTCAATTTCCCAATTGCTTCATCGCGTTGCTTTCGTTCTAAGGTCAATTCCAATTTGCGCCTAGCTTCCTCTTCACTCTGTAGCAACATGGCTTGGCGATCAAAGTTTTGACTCAGCTGGTCTTTGAGTTGACGTTCTCGTGAAGCGATCAGACGGGTCTCTCGCAGTTTAAAGTACGCAAACACAAGCAGAGTGCTCGTGACCAACCCAAGACCGCTAAGGCCCAATACAATGTTCCGGACTTGTGTGGCGTATTGGGCGTTGATTATCTGTTGCTGAGCCTCTGCTTCGATCAATTTCGCGTTCGACTTTAGCGCAATTTGCTCCTGTTTTAAGCGAGCCAGTTGGCGTTCGCGTTCGCGATCTTCAAAGACGGCAGACATGAAGTTAACTTGTTCCCGTCCGCGTTCCTTAAGTCTTTTGGCCTCCAACGCATCGGCTTGTCGCATTTCCTCGAGCGCTGCTTCGTACTTTCCTGCTTTTGAATAGGCGAGGCTAAGTGATTGCTTGAGTTTTACCGACGGCAAAATGAATTCCTTGCACTCTTCGAGCAGTCGCTTAATGTCTTCGATGACAGCTTCGCCATCCCCTCTTGCGATCCTCGCTTCCTGCTTGATACGCTCCGCAAGTAACCGAGAACGCGGAAAGTTTTCCAATCGCGATATGGACTCGTTTGCAGCGTCGACCGCTGCGTCGTTCCGATTGAGTTTGAGTTCCGCAAGTGCAATCGCAAGATAAGCATTTCCAACCATTTGTGGGTCAATAGCTAGCGTAGCCGATTGTGCTAACTTACGCAGGTTTTCGGCGGCAAGTGCTGGGTCGCCAATTGCGATTTGCAGTTCCTCACGGCGCATTTGGAAACTAAAGATCACGCCTGGTGCGTTGGATGCGTCGACCCAAGGTTGGACTTTTTCGCACCAGTCGCCGGCTGACTCGTATTGTTCCTCGGCGAGCAACATGGCAACAATTGTTTCACCAGCTGCCCCGGCAATAAACGCCTGATTTGCCTTGAGAGACACGTCATAGGATTTTTGCAAGTACTCAAACGCCTTGG